>VMSV01000197.1 GCA_013791935.1 Desulfobacteraceae bacterium
ACTGGATGCTGAAACCCGGAACCGAACCCTTGGAACTCGAAAAGATCCCCTGGTTCGGGTCCGGGATATCAAAAAGACCGGAAAAATGTTGTCCAGGGATTTTCCCGTGGCGGAGAGCCGCACCCGTCCGGCAGTGAAGGTTCAGGACGGGTGTAATGCCTTTTGTACCTATTGTATCGTGCCCTATGCCAGGGGCCGAAGCCGGAGCCTTCCGGTTTCTGAAGTGATTGATCAGGTCAACCGTATTCACCCCATGGGATTTAAGGAAATCGTCATCACCGGCATCCACCTGGGGCTTTTCGGCAAAGACCTGGCTCCCCGAACCGATCTTCAGTCCCTTCTGGAGCAGGTTCTTGATTCAACCTCCATCCCGCGCATCCGTCTGAGTTCCATTGAACCGGATGAAGTGTCCGAACCCATGATCGCTCTGGTGAAAAACAACCCTCGGTTATGCAGACATTTTCATCTGCCCCTTCAGAGTGGGGATAACACCATATTAAAAAGGATGGGCAGGCCCTACACCCGGGAGGACTTTGAAACTCTGGTGCGAAAAATTCACGGCCAGATTCCCGATGCCGGTATCGGGGCCGATGTTCTGGTGGGGTTTCCCGGAGAAACCCTTGATCATTTTCAAAACACCCTGGATCTGATCGAAGCCCTTCCCCTGACCTATCTTCATGTTTTCCCCTACTCACCCAGAAAGGGCACCCTGGCGGCCGGGTTTGCCGACCGGGTTTCCCCCGGGGAAATCAAGCAAAGGTGCGAGAGGCTTCGAGCTTTGGGGAACCTTAAAAAAGAATCCTTTTACCAATCTTTGGTTGGAAAAAAGGTATCGGTTTTGATGGAAGAAAAAAGCCCGGGAACCAAAGGCCTTCTGAAAGGATGGAGTTCCCAGTATGTGCCGGTTCTAACGGAAGGCGGAGATCACCTGAAGAACACCCTTGTGAGCGTAACCCTCGGGGAAGTGGTGAAAGGGCTCGGAAAAGAGCCCCGGATCTTCTGCATGGGCACTCTTTAATGATGGGATGGAAACGATATTTCTTTTAACAGTTCACAGTTCACCCTTCACAGTTCACAGTTCACAGTTCACAGTTCACCGCTCACCATCAAGCCATGCCCCTATCCTTTTTTATCTCTTCGTAGGCATTTTGAATTTCAATGAATTTGTCGTGGGCAAACTTGTTGAATTCGTCGGGCAATCCCTTGGAGGCGATTTTATCCGGATGGTAATCCCCCACCAGCTTTCTATAGTTGGTTTTGATCTGGTCGTCGGAATCGGTCCGGATGCTCTTCAGAACCGCATAGGCCTTGTCGTTTAATCCTCCGTATTTCCTCAAAAGGCCCTGATGGACCGTTTCATCCAGGTGGAAAAGGGTCATGGCCGTGCGGATCATGCGGCTTTCGGTTTCATTGAGGGTTCCGTCCGCGGATGCCACCTTGAAAAGAATGTCCGCCATGAGTTCCAGCAACTGGGGTTGGGCCCTGAATTCCCTGTAAAACTGGTTCGCAAAATCTTCAAACCGGTCATTGGAATTCAAGGCGGCTGAAAAAATATCTTCTGCGATCTTTCGGCCAAAGGGATCCAGGTTAAGATCCTTTGCCATGAACCTTCTCACCGCATCCAGCTCCGATGGATCCAACCTACCGTCGGCTTTGGCCAGCTTGGCCAGCATGGAAAAGGCTGCCACATAAAAGGTGAACTGGGACGACTCCCCGGCGCTCATGGGGTCTTTCCGGTATTCCACATATTCCACGTCGGATTTATCAAACACATGGCCGAAGGCGGCACCTGCAATGGCCCCCAAAGGCCCTCCCAGGGCAAAGCCAATGGTTCCTCCCACAATTTTTCCCATCACACCCATGATGAACAAATTCCCTTTCTTTTTTGGTCCTCATCTCTATATGGGTTGACCTAAAAAATCAATTCCTTTAAATATAATGGTTTTAGAGATCGTGAATCCTCTTGGTGAAAAAAGGCAGCGAATGAATTGGCATGAAAAAGTAGATCAGTATCTGGAAATCGAGAAAATATTAAACCATCTGTTTTCCGGTTTCAACTATTGCCTGACCCAGTGTATTCAAAAACCCGGGGATGAAGGTGAATTGCACTGCGGCTGCTGCAATAGGCCTTACCATGAAATCTATGATCAGGACCACCCTTCCTTTGAAATTCTAAGAGCCCGAAGGGAGGCCCTCTACGGCAAACCCGAATCCCACGCCAATATCAAACGCATCAGCCCCTGTGAATACCACACCTTAAAAGGGTGCATTTTGAAGACCCACAAAAGCCCGGTTTGCCTTGGCTTTTTATGCAAAGAAAGCATCCAGGCGTTGAGATCCGATTATGGCCTGTGGACCTACGACTACCTGGGCGTGACCCATGCCCTGGAATGGCTACTCACCGGGGATCTTTCCGGTAAAGCCTTGGACGATTTCCGGCAGATGTGTCTGGATATGGATAGGACGGTGATGAGTGAAGAGTGATGAGTAATGAGTGACGAGTGATGAGTGACGAGTGACGAGAAAAACAGCATTAAGAATCAAAACCTATCCAGGATTTTCATTTCACTCATAACTCATCACGTTTTACCCTTTACCCATCACTCTTTACTCTTCACTCTTCACTCATCCCTGCCTTTTACAATGCCCAAGCAATGGCCCATAGATCTCCAGGGCTGCTTTCTGAAAGGCCCCCTTTTTGATTTCCTGCTCCAAAGCCTGCCGTGGAAAACACATTCGGAAGTAGGCATCTCCGGATTCCGGGGCAGGGGAAAAGTCGTTGCCCTTCCATTTTCCCATGGCCCCGGCCAGGGCCTCTTCCTCGGGTTTTTTCCGGTTCAATAGGGCATCCGCATAGGCAAAGGAGGTTTCCGGGAAAAAGGTCATGGGAAACATCAGCCCCTGCCAGTAATAGGAAAGCAGAGATGAGAGGATTTTTGCGCTTTCCTTGACCGGCTCAAAAACCAGGGTTGAATCCTTGCAAACCAGGAGGGTGGTTCCTGAAAAACCAGTGCCTTCAAGGGTATTCAGGACCAGGTGATTTACCCATGCCCGAATCATGTATTTGGGTTTTAACCCGGCATACACAGGATAGAGATGAACATCTCCGTAGAGCGGGCTGATTTCTCCGGAGAGCACAAAATCCCCCAGGCTCAGGTTCACGGGGAGACTTTCCGCCACACCACCTGCTTCATGGGGGGTCACCTTTTCAAGAAAAGAAAGGGCCTCCCGGCCGGCCTCGTGAAAAACAGTGCCCCCGAGGGCTCCGTGGGGAAGTCTGCCTTTGGCCCGCTGAATAACTTCCAGCTGTTCCAGTCCCTGCCCCTCCCGCAAACCCCTCACCAGATCCTGGCCCAGGTCATATTGGTTCAGCCCTTCTAAAACAAAGGGTTCCTCTTCTTCCATGACCAGGGAATCCTCCTCCAGGGTAATGCCCAGACGGGTTTCCAGAAGGGACTTGCAGGGATTGTTGAAAAAAAAGGCCAGGTTTCGAATCCCCACAAAAAGGAAGTCCGAGTCCGGTGTGGATAAGGGCTCATGGATGAAGGCCGGGGGTATTTTACGGTTTTGCTCCGAATCGCCTGCGGCAAGGCATGCGGAAAAATCCTCCGCCGAATAGGAAAACAGTCTGCCGCCTTCCGTGAAATAATCCTCTGAAAAAGGCTGAAGCCTGTGCCGGGTGATGACGTGTTCTTCCGGCACGCCGAAACCCTTTTCCATGGTATCCATAAGCTCCTGGACGATAACACAGGGCGGAATCCGGGTATTGTCCCGGTTGCTTTGGCCCACAAAACTGATATAAAATTTTTCCCTTGCGGACATCAGGGCCTGGAGAAATAGATATTTATCATCATTTCTCTTGATCCGATCTCCGGGCCTTGGGTGTTTTGCAATGAGGTCGAACCCCGGGTTGTATTGGGTCCCGGGAAAGGCGTCGGCGTTCATCCCCAGAAGGCAAACCACCTTGGCCGGCACGCTTCGGAAAGGCAGCAGGGTGCAGAAGGTGGCCTTGCCCGAAATAAAACTCAGAGCCGAACCCACGGTTTCCATTTGTTTTTTCATCCTGTATCGAATGACCGGCAGCCCGAATTTCAAGTCCATTCCCGCCAAGTTTCCGCAGACGGTAAGATCATCAAACAACTCCCTCAGGAACTGCCTGTCCGCTTCCGGTTCATCCGCTTCCTGGAAAAAGTTTCCGAGCATATCCTTCAAAAAACGGGTCCAGTCTTTCAGGGTTTTATCACGGTTCAACTCATCGGTCATTTGCACAAGGGCATCAAACAGGTTGAGAAAATGGCCCAGAATTTCCGCATCCCCCCCTTCAATGTCATCATAGGGCAGGACCCCCGAAAAGGTTTGCCTGTCCTTTCCGGGCATGGCATATCCCAGGAGCAAGCGGCGGAACCCGGCACTCCAGGTGTTTTCCCCCATGCCGGGCAGGCCCAGCGAAACCCTGTGGCCGGAGTCAATCCCCCATCGTATGCCGGTTTCGGAGACCCATTTTTCAATTACCGGCAGATCCGCTTCCCTTAGCCCGAATTTTTCCTTAATTCCCGCAATATCCAGGATCTTCATCCCCTCTGAAACGGCAAAACGGCTGTCTGCCATCCCGAGGAGGGACACGAAACCCTGAATCATCGTGCTTTCAGCCAGCCGAGATCCATCCGGAATATGGTAGGGTATTTTCATCCGTTCTTCGGTCTGTCCACCGAAAACGGCATGTACAAAAGGTGCGTAGGATTCGATATCCGGGGCCATGATCAGAATGTCCCTTGGCGCAAGAAGCGCATCGGCTTCGAACATGGCCAGGAGCTGATCATGGAGCACTTCAACCTCCCTCAGCGGACTGTGGCAGGAATGGATTTGAATGGAAGAATCCCCCTTCCCGGACATGGGGTCGGGTTCCTCGGAACCCGAAGGCGCAAAAGGGGACCGGGTCGTTCTGTTTCTCATGTAAAGGATATCCGCCTGGATGGCGCTTAGGATGCTTTTTTCAGGAATATCTTCGAAAAGCTCCAGAACCTGTCCGTCCATCTCCAGGATCAGATTGAAAAAATCTCTTCCCATTTGCCCCAGGGCGGAAAGCAGGGGGTTTCCTGTTTCAAGATGGAGGTTGCCTTCAGTTTCTCCTGCTGAAAATCGCTCCTGAACGATTTTTTTTCTTTCCCGGGACGACACCGCATCCCCCCAGTATTCGCAGCATGGGTTCATGGAAAAAAGATGGATGTCCCTTATTTTCGATAAGGCGGCAAGGGTCTCCAGGTGGAAAACAGGCAGATAGGAAATGCCGAAGAGAAAAACCCTTGGCGGGATGTCGGCAAAGATTTCCGGGCTGGCAAGGATTTTATCAAAAAGGATTTTCCGCCTTGCGGCCCTGTGTCTTTCCGGGGTTTCTGCAATAAGCCGCCGCCAAAGTTCGGCCTGCCAATGACTTTCCTGGCCTTTTTCCCATTTTTCAATCCTATCCGGCCTGAAAATAAGGTACTGATCCAAAATCCCTGCGATTTTTTCAGACAGCCCGTATAATTTAAACGGGCCATCGCCCCCCATGTAACGGCGAACGGCTTCAAACCCTTCTTCTTGAAGGGAGGTTCCGAGAATTCTCATGATTCGAAGAACCATGACCTTGGGTTCATAGACGGACACCGGGGAAGTTTCGGGGTCGGCCGTATTCAGGAGCCTGTCAAGAAACGTATTGGGAAAAGGGAAAGCCGTATTGGCGCAGATGCCGTTCCATTTCGCAAGCTCCGTGGCCAGCCACTGACCCATGCCTTTGCTGTGGACCACGATGAGCTCGGGGGCAAGGGGGGAATCGGAAGGCCTTGCCAGAAGACCTGCCAGGTGTCGAGAAAGCTTTTCCAGATGATTGCTGTAATAAATGAATAGACCGGCCATGGGAATCTCTTACGGGAGTTTTGGACTCGGTTATAACATACCCCGGCAAATTATCAACGGTTGTTTGGTCGGGACCCAGGGCAACCGCATTTAGAAAATGATTGGCAATCCTGGGATTTGGGGGGTTTGTGTGCAAGCAAGCCGCTCTATGGATGCCCCGTTTGCAACTCTTATGAACTCGCCACCAAGGATGCCTATGGCAAGCGCAGTCTAAATAATAAATAACAATGGATTGTGAATTATTTTGATGAACTGCCAAGCGATATAGAGGCAGGCGCTTGCCCAAGGCATCCTAAATGGCTCAGACAACATAAGCTTTGCAAACGGGGCATCCATTCCGCTCAATCCATCCCTTTGAGAATCAAATGCGGTTACCCTGGGTCGGG
>VMSV01000166.1 GCA_013791935.1 Desulfobacteraceae bacterium
CCCGGGTCCAGGTTTCCATGATGGCGTTTAATGCGGTTTCGTTTTTCTTCCTTGCGGCCATGTCCTTGAACCGGGGGTCTTGGGCAAGCTCGGGTTGGCCCATGACAACGCAGAGGGCCGTAAACTCCTCATCCCTCTGGACGGCAATGGCCAGCCACCGGTCCACGCCCCAGGCCCTGAAAACCCCGTGGGGTGCGTAAAAAGGGTGGGTGTTGCCGATTCTTTCGGCGATTTCTCCTGTCATCTGGTACCCGAGGAAGAATTCACCGAGAAGGGAACTGACCCCTTCACACTGGGAGTAATCAATGAATTGCCCTTTTCCTGTCTGGTTCCTGTAGTGCAGGGCTGCAACGGCGAGAAACGCGGTGGAGATTCCGTTCATGAGATCCGCATCTCCTGCGGTACCGTGGGTGGGATGGTCGTTGGAATGGCCGGTAATGTAGGAAAGGCCCCCCACGGACTGGTGAATGGAGGCAAATCCCAGATAGTCGGTTTCCGGGCCGTTATAGCCCCTGCTGGACAGGGTGATGGCGATGATGTCGGATTTGATTTTTTGCAGGGATTCATACCCCAAACCCAGTTTCACCATGGCATTGGGGCGCATGTTGTCGATGACCACATCGCTGATGGCCACAAGCTTTAATGCAGCCTGAACCCCGTCCGGCTTGCTGAGATCCAGGGTGAAGCTTTTTTTGTTGAGGTTCATGGCATTAAAGCCCATCCCCTCATTGGGTTTGAGCATCCGGGGTGCGGGTTCGGGCAGGGGCCAGACAATGCTTCTGCGCATGAGATCCGAACGCCTGTGGCCTTCAATTTTAATCACTTCAGCCCCTAGCAGGGCCAGAAGGGTGCAAGCGTAAGGGCCGGCCCATACCCAACTGAAATCCAGAATTCGCGTACCTTCCAGGGGCAGGCGTCGGGGTTGCTTCCTCTGGGGTTTTACCCCTTCGGACACGGTGATGCTGGGGGTTGAAAGGCTTTGGGTGACTTCTTCATTGTGTTGTCCCAGGAGCGGGGCCGCCTTGGGGGTGTTCAAGGGCATGGCGGTGGATTTGAACGGGAATCCCGGGTATTTCAATTTTCCCGCCTCAGGATGGTCGATGGTTACAAAAAAATCCCGGGCGATATACTGGGCGTTTTCCATCACATCCTTCACGGTATTCAAGGGGCCTACGGGGATACCAACTTTTGCCGCCTTGTGGTGAATGTCGTGCTTTTCCTGAGTGAGCATCCAGGCTTCCAGCTTGGATGCGATATCCATGAGGTGGTGGCTCCGGAAGTGACGGTTGTCCCATTCATCACTGGCCACGAAATCCGGTTTTCCCATGAGTTCCCGGAAAGCCCTGAAATGATGATCGTCGGCAGCGGCCAGGACCACATACCCGTCACTGGTCTGCATTCTGCCCATTCCGGGGGGACGGTCCGGCACCCGATGCCAGGTGGAACCATCATAACGGTTGCTGGCCACCAGGGGGTTGACCAGGGATAGAGCGGTTTCCTGAAGGGAAATATCCACCAGTTCTCCGCCCCCTGTATTGGCGCGGTTTCCCGCCAGAACCAGGGTCATGAGGGCGGCCACAAGGCCCGCATTGTAGTTAATTTGAAACCCGGCCAGCTTCACCGGTGCATGGGAGATGTCCACGGACCTGGCTGGAAGCAGATTGGCCAAGCCTCCGGCGTGGCACGCAATCAATTCATTTCCCTGGATCTCGGCATTGGGTCCGGTTCTGCCAAAGGGTGTGATACAGGTATAGATCAGATCGGGGTTTTCCCTTTTAAGCTGGTCCCAGCCCAGGCCGATGCTTTCCAGCACGGCAGGAGCGTGGTTATCGATGAGGGCATCGGCCCATTTCACCAGTTTTTTAAAGGTATCCACATCCCGGGGTTTGGTAAAATCCAGGGTAATGCTTTTTTTCCCGGTGTTGTTGTACAAAAAAAGGGCGCTTTTCTCCGGATGGGGTTGATGATCGGGAAAAGGGCCGTAATGCCTGGCCGAATCCCCCTCGGGGGGTTCGATTTTGATCACCTCGGCCCCCAGGTCCGCCAGCAGTTTGCCGCAGTAAGGGGCGGAAACCATTTCTCCGAATTCAAGCACTTTGAGATCTTTTAACGCAGATTCCGACATATTTTGATTCTCCTTTATATCTTTTTTGATATTGGCTATTTACAGGATAGAAGATCGGGATTCAACCTGTAAATTGGTCTTACCCTCAAATTGTCCCATCGCTCAACGGGGGCCGAATATGGCCCGTCCCCTATAACCAGACATAGGCCCCTGTTTTAACCAAATCCCTTGCCTTTGCGGCATATTTTTGTTAATGGCATATAGTAAATTAATCTTATTCATTTTCTCTAACACATTTCAGGAGGTTCGCGCATGGCCATTATGGGATTGACTCCGGAGCAGGCGTTTTTTGCAAGATCAGTTTTAAAATCCAAGTTTTTCATTTTTGTTCACATCGGCGCTTTGATGATATTGCTTCCCACCCTGAAGCCTTTTTTCGGGGTTCATCTTTTCCCGGCCTTGATCATTCTTATTTTGTCTGTGGTATATGACACGTGGATTACTGCTTCCAAGAAGGCCAAGCGTCTCATGATCTATCCCACCCTGCTCCTGGGGCTCTGGGTGGGGATGAATACCATCAATCACTGGATTATGCCGACTCCTCCCCTGACGGATATGGTCCGCATGTTCGGGTTTTTGGGTCATGTGCTGGTGATGGTGGGTGCTTTCCAGGCGATCAAAGAAATTCGGTTGATGGATTGATCCTGATTTATGAGAAGGGAACAGGCATGCCTGTTCCCTTCCTTATTCGGTTCCGATAATCAGAATTTTTTCGCATTGGACGCAAAGTCCTGAATGCCTTTTTTTATAGTGAGTTTGTCAAACTTGCCCACGCTGGTTTTGGGGATGCTGCTGCTGATGAGAATGTAGCTCGGAAGCATCCATTTGGTGATTTTACCTTTTTCCACCCCTTCTTTTTGCAGGAAATTCAGGACATCCTCTTCGGTTTCCCCGGCTCCGGGTATGAGGGTGACAATGGCCATGGGGCGCTCTCCCCATTTGTCATCCGGAACCCCCACATAGGTGGCTTCCAGAACAAAATCCGCCATGGCCGTGAGGTTTTCCAGAAGCACCGTGGGCACCATCTCGGCTCCGCTGCGAATCATGTCTTTGACCCGGTCGGCAAGGGTGACATACCCTTCTTCATCCACCTTGGCCACATCCCCGGTGTGGAACCAGCCATCATACCACACATCCCGGGTTTTTTCCGGGTCTTTATAATATTCCTTCATCACCCAGGGACCGCGAATCACGATTTCACCGATGGCGGTGTTGTCCCTTGGAACCGGTTTTCCATCGGCGTCAAAGACCTCCACTTCAAGTCCGGGATAGGGCAGACCGGTTTTCACCCGGATTTTATCCAATTCTTCATTGGGCCAGTTCTTCATGTAGGATTTTACAAAGGAAGCGATGGTGGACGGGGCGGTTTCCGTCATACCATACCCGGAATTGGCGGTGAAACCCGGAATTTTGGCTTCAGCTTTCTTTTTCAGCCCCAGGGAAAGTGCTCCGCCTCCCACCAGAATATTTTTAAGACTGGTGAGATCATATCTGTCAAGATGTTCGTATTCCACGATCATGGTGAGGACCGTGGGCACCACGGACGTGTTGGTGACTTTTTCTGTCTGAACCAGGTCGCAGAAGCCATCCACGGTGAAAGTTCCGGGAAGCACCAGGGTTTGTGAGGAGAAGATGGTCCTGAAGGGGATTCCCCAGCCGTGAATGTGATACAGGGGTGTATTGAGCAAGATCACGCCGGTTTCCCCCATGTGAATATAGGCCGGGTCATTGGACATGAAGTCTTTTAACATCTGGTGAACACACAGAAGATAAAGGGCCCGATGGGAGAACATGGCCCCCTTGGGCAGTCCCGTGGTTCCTGTGGTATAGCAGAGTGTGGCGATGGTTTTCTCATTCAAATAAGGCCATTCCATGTTGGGTGAAGCATGGACCAAAAGATCTTCATAAACATAAAGGTTTTGTATCTTGGAGTCGGGTTTGCCGGAAACATCTGAAATATACACGAATTTTTCAACCGTACCCTTGATCCGGTCATAGATGCTTTCCACCATGGATAGGAGGCTGTCGTCAAAAAACAGGATTTTGTCTCCGGCATGGTTGATGGTGTGAACAATATGGTCCAGGGACAGCCGGGTATTCACGGGATGGAGCACGGCACCGGAGCAGGGAACGGCAAAATACAACTCCAGGTGATAATGGTGGCTCATGGCCATGGTGGCTACCCGGTCGCCTGGCTCATCGGGCGTTCCCGGTTTCACACCCAGGGTTTTCAAGGCATTGGCCAACCTGCATGTTCTCTCATACCATTGCTTCCAGGTGAACCTGAAATACTGGGCGGTTTCAGGATTCCGGTAAATCACTCCGATTCTATCCGGGTAAATATTGACGGGTCTTTTCATGATCGTGGTTAAGAGAAGGGGGTAATCCGTGCTGAATTCAGGGTAGGTTCTGGTTTCCATAAATTTGTTCCACCTTTTATCTTAGCGTTTGAATTGAAGTTGAATCTGATCCTGCTGCTGAAGCCAGTCGTGAAGTTCAAGCAGGCTTTGGGCGAGTTGGTAGCGTCCGCCCGCATATACACTGTAATCTCCGCCCCCGGCCATGGCCGAGGAAAACCTCATGGTATTGGCGTAAAACTGCCAGACATCGGTCCATTTTTTTTCAATGGCTTGGTCAAAGGGATTTTGTTTTTTATCTATGCCTTGGGCATACCCTTTTTTCCAGATGTCTTCCATGATGAGGGTGGCGGAAAGCACATCCTGATTGGCTCGGGCGATGGAGTGCTCGAACCGTTGCCAGAAGGCATTCACCCAGGACGTGTCATGGCAATTGAGGCAAAGGCCCTCCATGGTATTTTTCCGCTGTTCCATTTCATTCTTGTCAATCAGGTGGCCTTGGGCCACGGTTCCGTCCAAATCCGTGGGAAGGGGAAGCCCGGAGGCATTTCGAATCACCGTGGTATCGGGTTCCTTGGGATGGGGATGGGCGTAGATCAACCCGAAGATTCGCCAGGGGAGCCGGTCATTCATTTGATGGGTTCGCTTGGAAACCATTCCTTTGCCTTCAGCGGCGATCTGGCTGATATGACAAGCAGCGCAGGTGGGGGCCGTGAAATCCTTGCCCACGGTCCAGGTGGCCGGGGTGAAATTCCAAGAATGCCCCAAGGCTGAATAAATATTGCCGTGCTTGCTGGCCGAATACACTTTATAAGCTGGAACATCCGGGCCGATGTGGCATTCCATACAGGCATCGGGTTTCCGGGCCAGTTCCATGGAAAAGGCATGGCGTGTATGGCAGGAGGTGCAGGAACCCTTGCTTTGGTCAGGATTGATCCGGCCCACGCCCTGATTGGGCCAACCTTGAATTACGGGAAAGGATAGCTCTCCTGCCAACTCCGTTTCCCTG
Organism: Desulfobacteraceae bacterium; assembly: GCA_013791935.1. Taxonomy (GTDB): domain Bacteria; phylum Desulfobacterota; class Desulfobacteria; order Desulfobacterales; family UBA5616; genus VMSV01. The sequence continues at coordinate 5,492 of VMSV01000166.1, forward strand.
GTTTCTGTGCCGGATACAGAAAGCTTTGTTCCATGGCAATGGTAGCAGGCTTCGGCCTTGGCCCCCTCATCCGGAGGATCAAAGGAAATGGTTTTATTTTCCCGGCGGATTTTCCCGATGATGCCGGCTTCCAATTGCTGATAAACCGGATTTCGGGCGAGATTGCCATAGGCGTGGGACATGATGTTTTTGGTGTATTGACCGGCTTCTTCCGCGTGGCATACTGCGCAGTCGTCCGGAGTGACCACCACATGAACCTCATAGCCGTTATGCTCAAAGGTGTCTGCATGGGCCTCGGGCCTTAATGTATGGCATTCGGCGCACCCCACCACCACATCCTGGAGGGCATTGGGAATATCCTTGGCGGTTATTTTCCGGGACATTTCTTCAACTCCCGAAGCCGAGCGGGGGGATACGGAACTGTGGCGGCCTTTTTCCCAGTCCCGGGTGATTCCCGAATGGATTTCCGAGTGGCAGGCCAGGCAGTCCGAGGTGGCGTCACTGACGGTTTTCTCTTGGGCGTTTAGCATGTATGGAAAGCCGATGATGAAAAGAGCCGCCAATACTCCTGAAAGGTATTTTTTTAATGTGATTTTTATCATGGTGAATAAGGGTTTTGAGATGATTTGAACATTGAGTTGAATTTTCATAACATAGTGAAAATGAATTGTCCATGCGTTTCGAGGAAGGATTCAGGCCGAGGCAGGAGGGGCTAAAAGCATTGAATCAAGAGTTCCGTGATGCTGTTATGCAGGACCAGGCCCTTGGGGGAAAGACGAAGGTGATTCGGGGTGAGGAGGACCAGGCTGTTTTGGACCAGGGCTTCCAGAGGAGCCTTGAAGAGGTCATGGAAGGAAACCTTAAATTTGTGATTGAACCAGGAAATATCCACACCCTCGGCCGTTCGCAATCCCAGTGCAACGGCTTCCGTCATCTCCTGGGTTTGGGTAAGGACCTCCTGGCCCTCAACCGGAAGGAGTCCTTTTGCAAGGGTTTCCAGGTATTGGTCCAGATTCCGAACATTCCAGGACCGCATGGGTGGCGCATAGGAGTGGGCGGATGGCCCCAGTCCCAGATAGGGGTCAAAACGCCAGTATTTCTGATTGTGTCTGGACCGGTGGGTCAGGGTGGGGTCGACTGCCTTTTGGTTTTGTTCGATTTTGGCAAAATTGGAAATCTCATATTGAAAATATCCGTTGCTTTGAAGAAATTCCCGGGTGACTTCAAACAGGTTGGCTGAGGATTCTTCGGAAAGAGCCTGGAATTTTCCTGAACGGAGATTTTTTTCCAGGGGGGTTCCGCTCTCATAGGTGAGCAGATAGCAGGAGAGATGTTCGGGCTCAAAAACCAGGGCCTCTTTCATATCCTGAATCCAGTCCTCGGCGCTCTGCCCGGGAAGTCCATAGATCAGGTCCAGCCCCAGATTGTCAAAACCCGCTTTTCGAATTTCATGAAGGCCGGTCTTTGCCTCCAAGGAGGAATGGAGCCGGCCCAAAAAAGCCAGATGGTCGTCCCGGAAGGATTGAACCCCCAATTGAATGCGATTGATCCCGGCAGCCCGGTATCCCGTAAGTGTTGAAGGAAAAATGGTTTTGGGGTTGGCCTCCAGTGTGATTTCAGGATTTTTGGAAATATTAAAGCTTTTAAAAAGGGCCCCGATAATGGTATCAAGCCCTTCAAGCGGCAGCAGGGACGGGGTGCCTCCACCGAAATAGAGACTGTCGAAAGAAAAAGGACTTGAAATCAAGTGAATTTCCAGAAGGGCCGCCTGGACAAAATCAGGGATTCGGGAAAGGTCTGAAATGGAGAAAAAATCGCAGTACTCACATTTTTTCAGGCAAAAAGGCACGTGAAGATAAATCCCGCCGGTATCCTTTGCGGGGGGGTGGGTGGCGTCGGAAAGACTGCCGTTGATCAGGGAGGCCATGGGGTTTTCCAAAAAGCTTGTAAATAGATTAAATGGGTTGATGGCGTGATTCATTCATTGGAAGAGATTCTGGTCTTTTTGTAGGGGAAGAGTCAATCAAAAAGTATATTTTCAGAACAGGCCTGTTCAGAACAGACCCGGGGAAAGGGTGAAGAACCATTGAAAAGAGTCATGAATCTCGGGGTGATTTTTTTTCTGCTTGCCATCATTGCAGGCATGACCATGGCCCTGGACATCCAGGAGTATGCATCCAAACCGTTGCCGGGGGATGCCGGGGAAAAAATCATTACGATTCCGGCGGGCAAAGGTTTTGCCCCGGTGCTTCAAGTGCTTCAGAATGCCGGCTTGAAAATCAGTCCCTTTAAATTCCGCCTCATGGCCATGATGCGGGGGGATGATAAAAAAATCAAGGCCGGGGAGTATCAGATCACTCCGGGGATGACCCCTGCAGGCATTCTGGAAAAGCTGGTGAGCGGAAAAGAACGGCTTTTCCGGCTGACCCTCCCCGAGGGATATGCCATGGCCCAGATTGCGCAAGCCCTGGAAAAAAACGGCTGGCTCATCGGGGATAAGTTCATGGAACTGGCAAGGGATGGACAATTCATCACCTCCCTGGGCATTCATGCTGAAACCCTTGAGGGATACCTGTTTCCCGATACCTATTATTTCCCCAGAAACGTTTCGGCAGGAAAAGTCATCACCCTCATGACGGGTAAATTCAAAACGGTTTTTTCTTCCGATTGGGCAAAAAGAGCCCAAACCCTGGGAATGTCCGTCCATCAGGTTGTGATTCTTGCTTCCATCATAGAAAAGGAAACCGGAGCTTCCTTTGAGCGGCCGATTATCTCCTCCGTGTTTCACAACCGCCTGAAATTAAACATGCGTCTTGAAAGTGATCCCACGGTGATCTACGGCATTGAAAATTTTGACGGAAACCTAACACGAAAACACCTGCAAACCACAACCCCCTATAATACTTACAAGATTGAAGGTCTTCCCCAAGGCCCCATCGCCAATCCGGGACGCGAATCCATTCACGCCGCCCTTTATCCGTCGGACACCCGGTTTTTGTTTTTCGTCTCAAAAAATGATGGAACCCATTATTTTTCCACCCACGTGATAGAGCACAACAAGGCCGTGGAAAAATACCAGAAGAGAAAGTAAAAATTCCTTGATTTTATAAACCAGATGTCTAATATTACCCGCATATTAAGCGGTAATGTCTTTTACACCGGTTTCTTGCTTCGGGGAATGTCCGGCCTGTTGAGCGGTATTCCGGAATCCGGAACCAAATATTTGGAGAAAGGGGGGCGTTGCTTTGGCTACTGGAATTGTTAAATGGTTTGACGATAAAAAGGGTTTTGGTTTTATCGAACAGGAAAGCGGACCGGATATTTTTGTTCACTATTCCGGGATCAAGGGGGATGGCTTTAAATCATTAAATGAAGGAGACCGTGTTTCTTTTGATATCGAACAGGGAACCAAAGGCCCCGCTGCAGTCAATGTTAAAGTCGGTTGATCCGACATTCTTTTTTGAGAATAAAACAAAGGCATTTTGTTAAAAATGCCTTTTCTTTTTCAGGACCCTTCAATTTCCATCCCCCCTGGATTTTTCAGTTTCTGCACCATTGTTTCTCTGCTTAAGGTTATGGATGATTCGAAAGGCAAACCCCACGAAAAGCGCCAGGCTGATGAGAATGATAAAATTCGAGGAGAAAAAAGTCAGAATAAAAGGAATGGGTTCCTTTAAGGAAAAAGCCAAAATAAGAACCTGGATTCCAAAATATATAAAAAAACAGGAAACGATCATAAAGAGGATACAAGCCCAAAATCCGGCAGCAGTGTTTTTGGCAAAAAGTTTCATTTGCCCACGCTATGATGCGTCAAGGGATGCAATGACCCTGGCGATGACCTTTTCAAGTTTCGGTGCCGTGAGCCTTGCGGTTTGAATGATTTCTTCAACGGAAGCAGGCAGTGGGGTATCGGGGGTATGCACATTGGTGACCACGGAAAGACCCAGCACACGCATGGAGGCATGAACGGCGGCAATCACTTCCGTGACGGTTGAAAAACCAACGGCCCTGGCCCCGATGGCCTGAAGATAACGAACTTCAGCAGGCGTTTCCAGGGACGGCCCTTTCAGTCCAGCATAAATCCCTTTTCTTATAGGAATCTTTTCAACCAAAGCAGCGTTTTCAGCCAGGGAAGAGAGTTTTTTGTCATAGGCTTGGGACATGTCCGGGAATCTGTCTCCCCACTCATCCACATTGGGTCCTGCCAGGGGATTTTCACCGGTTAAATTGATGTGATCGGTAATGATCATGATGTCGCCGGGTTGAAACTCGGAGGCAAGCCCTCCGGAAGCATTGGTCAGGATGAGCACCTTGACGCCGAGCTGCTGCATGACCCGTATGGGAAAAGCTACATCATAAGGGGAATATCCTTCATAGAGGTGAAACCGGCCCTGCATGGCCAGGATGGAATGTTGATTCAATCGGCCCGCCAGCAATTTGCCCGTATGGCTTTCCACGGTTGAAATCGGGAAATGGGGGATTTGCCCGTAGTCCATACTGTTTTTGATCTCGAGAAAATCTGCGGTTTCCCCGAGCCCTGTGCCGGTAAGCAGGGCGATATGCGGAGGGGCTTCAAAATAAGGCCTTAAGTACTGGGCTGATTGCGTCACTTTTTCTTTGTAGTCCATGGGTCTCCTCAAGATTGAAAAGCAGAATCGGATTATATCAAAAGTCGCATCCCCTTCGAGATGGCTATTTCTACCACAGGTCCCCTCCCGGGTGCAACGAAGGAATGGGATTCGTTCAGGTAGTTGCAACCGGAATGAGGCCATTGACATTTCCAATGGATTATGAAATATCATGACTTTGATTTTTTCAGACCCGACGGGGGGATAAAATTATTATCCAAAACAATAGGTTATGTGAATGATGGAAGGGAAGGTTCAACCCCGACAGGGGGGCTCCCTGAAGAAATTCCGGCCGG
>VMSV01000138.1 GCA_013791935.1 Desulfobacteraceae bacterium
GGAAGGGGGCATGAGGTTTATGGATTCATATCCAGAATCACCCGAAAGGTTGGCGCTGGTGGCCGTAATGGGTGTTCCCGTTGCCCTGCAAAGGGCTTTTGCCACGGGATGTTGGGGCATTCGAATCCCGATTTTCCCGGTTCCTGCGCAAAGGATTTCGCAAACCGTGTCCCTGGCCTCAAAGACCAGGGTAACGTTTCCGGGCCAGAACTGCTTCATGAGCTTTTCTGCAGCTTCCGGCACGCTTTTCACCAAGGCCCGAAGGCCCTCCATGTTCTGAACCAGCACCAGAAGCGGTTTATTGAGCGGCCTGTTTTTGATTTCAAAAACACGCTGAACAGCCTTTGAATCTAGTGCATTGGCCCCCAGACCGTAAAGCGCCAGGGTGGGAAAGATGATGGCCCCGCCGGATTTCAAAATACCGGCGGCTTCAAGAATCAAATCCTTTTCCGGTGCCTTTGAATTGATCCTTCGAAGGTTGCCCGCTTCCTTTTCCTGAACCTTTTTCATCTCAGATTTCAGCCATTTTTTTTGCCTTGGCCTCCACCTCTTCAGCCATGTCTATTTTGAATTTTTCGAGCTTCACCTGCACATCCGGATTGGACAAAGCGATGATCTGGGCCGCCAGGATTCCCGCATTCCTGCCCCCCGGCTTTCCGATGGAAACCGTTGCCACGGGAATTCCCGGAGGCATCTGGACCGTTGAATACAGTGCGTCTATTCCGTTCAAGCAGGACGAATCAATGGGAACGCCAATTACCGGCAGGGTGGTGTGTGCGGCCAGAACCCCTGCCAGGTGGGCCGCATGGCCTGCCCCTGCGATGATCACCTTCATACCCCTTGTTTTTGCCGTGGAGGCGAATTTCCCGGCCCGTTCCGGGCTCCGGTGGGCTGAAGCCACGGTCATTTCATAGGGGATGCCGAACTTGGTAAGAATGGAAGCAGCCTGATCCATCACCGGAAGGTCCGAATCACTGCCCATGACAATACCCACTTCCGGGGCCTGGCTCATCCTCCGAATAGCTTTTTGAGCAATGTCTTTACGGAAATACACCCCGGACCACTTGATTTTCCCTGCCGCTGCATAAGCTTTTTTCACAGCCTCTTCCACGGAATCCCCAAGAGCCGTGACGCCGAGAACCCTGCCTCCTGTGGTAACGATGCTTTTCCCTTTAATGGCTGTTCCCGCATGGAAAACCACCACATCCTTCATGCGCTTCACTTCGGATAGACCCGATATCGCAAGTCCTTTTTTATAAGCACCGGGATAACCCCCGGCCGCCATCACAATGCACACCGAGGCCCTTGGATCAATTTCCAGCTTGCACTGATCCAGACGGCCTTCGACCACGGCTTCCATAACCGGAACCATGTCGTTTTTCATTCTCATTAAAAGGGGTTGGGCTTCCGGGTCTCCGAAACGGCCGTTGAACTCCAGCACCTTGATTTGATCATTTTGGATCATCAGCCCGGCATAGAGGACCCCTTTGTAAGGCCTTTTTTCCGCAGCCATGGCTTTCACCGTGGGAATCATGATTTCATCCATGATTTTTTTATGCAGAAGACGGCTCACCACAGGTGCCGGGGAATAAGCCCCCATGCCTCCGGTGTTGGGGCCCTTGTCATCATCGTAAATGGCCTTATGATCCTGGGAAGTCGGCAGGGGCAGGACGGTTTTTCCATCGGTAAAGACCAGGAAGGAGGCTTCTTCGCCGATTAAAAACTCCTCGACCACCACTGTCTTTCCGGCATCGCCGTAGGCTTTGTCCACCAGAATGGATTTCAGGGCTGCCAACGCTTCCTTTTCAGAAGCGCAGATGATGACCCCTTTGCCCGCAGCCAAACCGTCGGCCTTCAGCACCACCGGCACGCCGATTTTTTTAATAAAGGCCTCGGCGGGTTTGAAAGAAGTAAAACTCTTTCCCATGGCTGTGGGAATATTGTATTTGGTCATCAGCTCCTTGGCAAAGGTTTTGCTGAATTCAATTTCAGCGGCCTTTTTACTGGGCCCGAAAACCTTGAGGCCCTTGGCTTCCAGTTTATCCGTGATCCCCAGGGAAAGGGCAACCTCCGGACCGATCACCGTTAAATCGATCACGTTTTCTTCGGCAAAGGTCACCAGGGCTTCCACATCATCAGCAGGAATGGGAACGCATTCGGCCCATTCGGCAATCCCGGCATTGCCGGGTGCGCAGAATATTTTACTCACAACGGGACTCTGGGCGATTTTCCAAACCAGCGCATGCTCTCTTCCTCCTCCGCCCACCACAAGAATTTTCATCACGTTCCCCCTTTTTCCCTTGGTTACTCAAAAAAGCCTTCTTGGCCTTCCGGTTATTTTTTTAGATGTTTTTTGGAATTATGTTCCTCTATGCTGAGTTCAATGAGCTTATCCAGAAGCATGGTAAAACTGATCCCCGCTGTTTTCGCCGCCAGGGGCAGCAGGCTGGTCCGGGTCATGCCCGGAATGGTGTTGGTTTCTATCACATGGATTTCATCCTCGCAACAGATCATGTCCGTCCGGCTATATCCCCTGCAAAACAAGGCTTTGTGGGCCGTCATGGCATAGGCCCCGGCTTTTCGGGCCATATCCTCGGAGATTTCCGCCGGGCAGATTTCCTTGCTTTCCCCTTCCTTGTATTTGGCGTCGTAATCAAAAAAGTCATACCCCTGGTTGGGCACAATTTCAATCACGGGAAGAACGGTGAGATGGTCATTTCCCAGGACAGCCACCGTGATCTCCCTTCCGGTGAGAAACTTCTCCATCAACAGCATGTGGTCGTACTCAAAGGCCTTGGCCGTGGCATGGCAGAGATCCTTTTGGGTTTTCACCTTGGTCATCCCCATGCTGGATCCCGCCTCAACCGGCTTGACGATCATGGGAAGCCCCAGATTTTCAATGCATTGGTCAAGGTTCAGCGGCTCTTTATTGGTTAAAACGATGTAGGGAGGAGTAGGGATATCATTCTGAGCGTAAACCCTTTTGGTCACCAACTTGTTCATGGCCATGGCACTGCCCAGGACCCCGGAGCCTTGGAATGGGATGTTCAGCAACTGCAAAAGCCCTTGAACCGTGCCATCCTCCCCATAAGGGCCATGAAGAATAATCAATGCTGCATTGATGCTTGCCGCATCCGCGATAATCTTGGGGATATCCGTCAACGGGTCATAGCAGGTGATGTTGTATTTTGACTTGTCCAGGGCTTCCAGAACTTCTATGCCGCTGTTCAGGGAAACCTCTCGCTCGGAGGATCGGCCGCCGGAAAGCAGAGCGATATTTAATTTTTCCATGATTCGATTGTGCTTTTTCCTTTTCTCCACAAGAAGTTTTGAAACATGGGAGCGGGCTCCATTCGTTCTATTCTTTTGCGAAAAGCTTCTGTTTGGCCAAATCAAATTCATCCCGGGTGATGAGACCCTCCTGAAAAAGTCTGGCCAGTTCCTTAAGCTCCTGAAAATCGCTTCTGGAACCTTCTTCAAGAAGCGGGGTGGAATAAGATTCGCCATTTGCCAGCAAAGGACGATCCACAGCAGGTCCGACCTTAAAGGAAGCAAGTCCTCCCAGAAGCGAAACCTCGATGGATTTTCCCGAGAGCAGGGGGACACGGATCATTTCTTTGAGATTCTTGCCTTCCTTTTTCATCCGGCGGTAAAAATAGTACCCGGAGCCCAGCACAGCAACGGTTCCGAATAATAAAATCCAGCCCATATAGTTTACAACCCCGCTGAATAAAAAGACCAGAAATCCCAATCCTGCAATGAGAACCACATGAAGGATCAGGATGAAATAGGCTAATAAAACGCCCTGGAAAAGCCCTTCTTTTGTATTTTTCTTTTTGTATCCCATCATAACGGGCAATCCCGCGCCAGATCCTTATTTATGTCTTGATATAACTTCAACCTAAATTGAGCGTTTCAAAATTTCGGCCCTAAGAAATGTTTAATGATAATATGGGATTCAACTCTTTTCGAGGTCAATATTTTGAAACCCTTCGGGATTTCGGATTTTACCGCATCTGCTTTGTCAAATGCCATCCCGCATAGGCGACTATAGCGAAATGCCTTTTTCCTTGCATCTGCGGCAAACTCGAAAATCGCTCAAATTAGGTTCAAGAAAATTTGGCCAGCCTAAACTCCCCCGGCAGGTTCGGTTCCCTGAAAAAATCCAAGGGTTTTCCCCTTCCGTCCGGATTGTCAAACTTCCCGGCTTCCCGGGCTTCCCGGATGCGCTCTTCTATGATTTTTTCAAACCCCGGATACATATCCCCTGACCTTACATAAAATTGGTTGCCAAACGCCCTGATTCCCCTTCATTATTCCATGAGTCCTTCATGGCTTATATCCATCAAGCAATTAATTTTCAAGACATTCTTGACTCAAAAAGCTTGATCCTGCCGTTTCATGGGCTTTCCCTTCCGACTGGGATATGGTATAGAATCCGTGCGACTTTATCAGAAATCCGGGAAAAACGCAGGGGGGTTGGTTCACCTGTTCTTCCATTTCAACTGGAACTCGACTTCTTCCGATTTCCCTTCGCGCTCATGTTCAATATTGCAGACGGCATGTTTCGGGACCGTAATCCTCTCGCCATGGATTTGAATGCTTAAGGTCTTTCCATGCTCCAGGCAATCGGCCAGACGCCTTAACTTGGCCGCCATCTGGTGGACAGGGTATCCTTTTTCAATGTCCTTTTCCGGTTTCTTTTTCACTTTTTTCCTTTCGTTCAAATGCTTGTTGAAAGTGTCAATTTTGTTGACAACACCAAGATAATTTTCTAAGACAATGTATGTATTAAATATCCCTTTTCAAGTAAACCTTTTTCAAAGGCCATGAGCCTCCGAAATTAAAATAACCCATCAAAGCAGAGGTCAGGAAGGGTATCCCATGAACTATGAAACCATCCTCTATGAAAAAGAAGAAGGCATCGGTATCATCACGCTGAACCGTCCCAAGGCCTTAAACGCCATCACCTTTCAACTAAAGGAAGAGGTATCCAGCGTACTGGATGTAATCGAAAAGGATTTTGAAGTTAAGGTGGTCATCCTCACCGGCGGCACCCGGGCGTTTTGCGCCGGAGCCGATATCAAGGAACGGTCCGGCCGAACCACCACCCAGCCGGAATATTATTTCAGCCAGAGAAAAACCCATTTTGATTTTTACGGAAAACTGGAACATTTTGAAAAACCCATTATTGCCGCGGTGAGCGGTGTTGCCGTGGGTGGAGGATGTGAAATCACCCTGGCCTGCGACTTGCGCATCGCCTCGGAAACCGCCCGGTTCGGGACCCCGGAGGTCAAACTTGGGGCCATTCCAGCCGGCGGAGGCACCCAACGGCTGCCCCGAATCGTGGGCATCACCAAAGCCAAGGAGCTGATCTTCACCGGAGATTTTGTGGATGCCGCCGAAGCCCTTCGCATCGGCCTGGTGAACAAAGTGGTGCCCGTGGACAAACTCATGGATGAGGCCAAAGCCATGGCCAGAAAAATCGCAGACCACCCTCCCCTTGCCGTTCGTTTTGCCAAGCGGGCCATCAATGCCGGGATGCAGATGGATCTGGTGTCCGGCCTTGATTATGAAACCTATTGCGCCACCCTTCTCACCACGTCAGAGGACCGGATTGAAGGATTCAAGGCGTTTACGGAAAAGAGAAAGCCGGTTTATAAAGGGCGGTGATGAGTGAAGAGTGATGCGTAAAGAGTAACAAAGGCAAAAGGACAGCGATCTATTTTGTACTCATCCCCCATCACTCATTACTCGTCACTCTTCACTCATTACTTTTATAAGGAAAAACCTATGGATCTTCAACTCAAAGGAAAAGTTGCTTTAATCAGCGGTTCAGGCCAGGGCATTGGCCGGCAGATCGCCAAAACCCTGGCGGAAGAAGGAGCGGTGATCGCCGTCAACGATTTTTTCGAAGAACGGGCCAAAAGGGTGGCGGAAGAAATCAACGCTGCCGGTGGAAAGGCCATGGCCTACCAGGCGGACATCACCAAACTGGATCAGGTCCTGGCCATGGTGACCAAAATCAATACAGACCTGGGGCCGGTGGATATTCTGGTGAACAATGCCGGCGTTCCCATTGAAATCCGGGAAGGCCGAACCCCCCGCACCCTGTTCATCGATTCGGACGAAGTGGCCTGGAAGCAGCAGATCGATTTGAACACCTATGGCGTTTTGAACTGCGTGCATGCCGTGATCAAATCCATGGTGGAACGCAAATCCGGCAAAATCGTCAGCACCATTTCAGA
>VMSV01000223.1 GCA_013791935.1 Desulfobacteraceae bacterium
CAATGATATATAAAAACAAGTAAATAAATGTCAATAGTTAAATAATACTTTAAATAATATAAATAAAAACAAATCTTAATATAATATGATAAAAAACAGAATATTAATATAATTTAAATAATTATTAAATTATCCAGAAAATAACCATTCGGAAGGAGAACTTGTAAAATAGAAATATAACTGATGATTTTAATGCCGGGATAGGGGGAGGATTCTTTGCTATTTCTTGACCCCGGAAGCTCTTTGAAGGTTGTTCCTTTTAGGCTTCAAGGGCCAAGACGCAATATAAATATTTCAGAGGTTATTGCAGGGAAAGCAGATGAGACCTGAGGTTTGCTTTTTTGTTCCCGATACCGATCTTATTTCGAATTTTTTTCCGATGGGTTTCAATGGTCCTGCTGGATAATTTCATGAGTTCAGCGATTTGTTTGGTGGTTCTTCCTTGCTTGATCAGGTTGGCCACCTGAATTTCCATGGGGGTAAGCTTCATGAATTTGAGGGACATGTCTCTAACAAACGGCGAAACAATATCTTCAAGGTTGGATTCAATAACACCCAATAAGGCGGCTTGCTTCGGATTTAATTTGGCTTCTTTTAATTTCGCAACGTACGGTTTAACCAGTTCTTTGACATTGTAAAGAACTTTTTCTTCAATCTGAATTCTGTCTTCGTCCCTTTTTTTCAAAAGAACCCTTAATGCCACGTTGGATTCCTCCAGTCTTAAGACGTTCATTTGAAGTTCATAATTCTTTTGATCCAATTCCTCGGTGGTTAATTTGTTTGCCATCAGATTATCTCCAATATATTTGTTTAGGGTGATCCTGAATCTTATTTTATTTATGCTTGAAAAAACTTATATACTATATAAAATGATTTGTCAAAAGCAAGCAACCCTTATTATTAATTTTACTGATAATTTATTCTTTAACCCAAAAAACTCATCGATTTTTTTGCAGTCGTCAATAAATGAACTTGATTTATTGTTAACGGATTTGACAATAAAATATGACTAAAATTGGAAACACATGCTTATCCTGCGGTGAGACAGAGAACATGAAGAACAGAAGATACTGTTCCCTGGAATGCCGGCAACGCCTGAAATCCCAGCTTAATATCCGCACAGGGTTATTGAAAGCCTTGAATGCCAGATACGCGACCTTTTATTTTAATTCATCGGAAATCATCTTAGATATTCTGACCCGGGACTCCATGGATATTTGCAGTTTTATCTTTCCTCGTGTTCCGGGGAAAAAACCTGTGGATGATTTCATAAGGCTTTCAACCCATTTGGGGAAAGCCTGGTGGTCCGAGAAACGTCGAACGGATAAACGGTATCTGGCCAATCGGGTGGTTCTGGATAAGGCCGGCAAGCGAAGTCAGGAAAGGGGAATCCCATTTCCCGGTGAAATCACCGCACCGGTTCATGTAAAAAATGATTTGATCTGCCTTCGGTTATCCAGGGGTGATTTGGAGTCTTCCCATGCCCCGGCGCAAATTAAGTCCGCCTATAGAAGAATGGCAAAACAGCATCACCCCGATCAAGGGGGCGATTCGGTAAAATTCAGGAAAATTCACGAAGCCTATCAGCGTCTGGTAGAGTGGTCAAAAACACCGGTATTTATTAAGCGGCGGGGGTTTGTTGACAAATGGTTTTATGACGGAAATCGGAACAAATGGGTCCAGCCCCTGCCAAAATAAACCCCGACCTTGAATATAGAACGCGTGATATTGGATGATTAATACCAAATCATAACAGAATCTTTTGACCTATGTCCGGATCTGACTTCAAGTGATGTCCAGATCAAGGGAAAAATTCCAAATGAACAAGAGAAGCAAAATGAAACCATTTATTTCGTCCCGTGAAATTCAGAAAAAAGATTCGGATCTTTTGGGTGAAACCCCAGAGAAGGTGATTGAAAAACTTCCCCGGCGGATCAGCCATCGGATTCAATCCCTGGCAAAAAATACCCCGGGGGCATATGCCGTGTCCTATGAAAATAGAAAGATTACGTACGGTGAGTTGATCCAGCTTATTAAAACCACCATGGAAAGTTTGATCGAGCAGGGCATCCGGCCCGGTGATCGGGTGATGATTGTCTGTGAAAACTCTCTGGCTCTGGTGTGTCTGCTCATGGCCCTTAGTGAAATGGATGCTTGGGCGGTGATTGTCAACGCAAGACTCAGCGAAAGGGAGTTGGATCATATTCTGACCCATTGCGATCCCAGGCGTGTGATCTTTACGGTAAACGTATCCCAAGACGCCTTATGGCATGCCCGGCGTCATCAGGCAGAATCCGTGGAAATTTTTCATGTGGATACCGTCGCGATGTCGGAACTCAGAGACACCCTGCCGGAACCCGTGGAGCGGGCAGGGAAAGACCAGGTCTTTGCAATGATTTACACCACCGGGACCACGGGAAACCCAAAAGGGGTGATGCTCACCCATGAGAATATCGGGTACATTGCCCATGTAACGGGAAAGCTTCGGGAAACCACGGCCAAGGATACCATCTATGCGGTTCTGCCCATGTCCCACGTGTTCGGTCTCTCTTCCGTGGTGATCAGCGGGTTTTTTGCCGGAGCCTGTGTGGCTCTGGAACCCCGGTTTTCCGTGGAAAAGGTGATGTCAGTGATGACCAAGGGAGAGATCACCATGCTCTTCGGGGTTCCCACCCTGTTTATCCGCATGCTTGAGCAGATTAACTCACCAGAAGAAAAACCTGGGTTCCCGAACTTGAGATTTATCTATGCGGGCGGATCTCCCCTGGACCCTACGGTAAAAAGAAGGGTGGAGAAGACCTTTGCCCTATCCCTGAATAATGGGTACGGGATGACGGAAACCGGACCGACCCTATGCCAGACCCGGCCCTATGCTCCCCTGGAAAATTGTTCCGTGGGCCCGATTCTTCCCGGCATTGAAAGCGCTCTTAAGTCCGATTATTCGGATGACCCACCAAAGGACGATGAAGGAGAACTCTGGGTGCGGGGCCCCAATGTCATGAAGGGGTATTTTCGTGAGCCAAACTTGACTGCGGCCGTGATGAACCATGAGGGGTGGATCAATACCGGAGATGTGGTGCATCGGGATGAACAGGGCAATCTCACCATCATCGGACGGACCAAGGAGTTGATCATCCGGTCAGGCTTTAACGTGTTTCCCCCGGAAGTGGAAGCCGTGATTAACGCCCACCCCGGAGTCAGTATGTCCGCAGTGATTGGGAATATTATCGAGGGGGATGAGGAAATCGTAGCCTTCGTTAAACCCATGCCAAACCTGG
>VMSV01000222.1 GCA_013791935.1 Desulfobacteraceae bacterium
CAAAGCCCGAATATCTGCTTTACAATCCCCATATCCGCTGATAAGTTCTCACTCACGTACGGCGGCTCAGTTCAACACGATTTTATCCATCATCCCGCCAGCCTCCGAATCACTTTAGTTCCAGAACCAATATTCTTTTTTCATAAACAATCCGTCCCGGCTTTTCTGTGCGGGACAATGGATAAAATTCTATTCGTTGTGCTTCAGAGAGTATATGAAAAGGTTTGACTATAAACATAATAATTTTATAGACCTGACATCTATTCGTATTGAAGGAGATCGTGTTGTCTTAAGTTCGATTTGTGGCAGGTACAGCAATGAAGTCTTCAAGGAATTCACACCTGAGATAACAGTATATATGGTTCCTAAACCAACTGAAACAATAGATGAAACCGTTTCATTTATAGCTGAATCTCTTAAAAGCATGAAAGCGGGCAATGATTTGCATTTAGTAATCACGAAAAAGGATAATGGCGAATTTTTGGGTTGTTGCGGTTTACATGGGAGGCAAAATACAAAGACTCCGGAACTCGGCATCTGGATAAAAAAAGCTGCACATGGTAACAAATATGGGCAAGAAGCCATTCAAACTTTGGTATCATGGGCAATTGGAAAAATTAATTTTGACTACTTCATTTATCCAGTTGACAAGGCCAATATTGCAAGCAGGAAAATACCAGAAACACTGGGAGGTATAATTTTTGAGGAAAAGATGGTTTCAACGATGAGAGGAACCATTTTAGATGAAATCGTCTATAAAATTAAATATTAAGAAATAAAGCACAACATTGTTTTTACACCTGATCGGCACTTCGCTGCGCTTCGTACCGACAAGGTGAAAAACCCGTTGTGCGTTCAGACCTCAGGAGGACTTATCTTGCGTCATTGCAAAATATATAGCTGTATTGGATTTCTGATTTTTATTTTAATCTCAGGATGCGCATCTAATAGCTACAATATGATTGTTGGAGGCGACTATAATGAGGATAGAAATAAGACAGAATATTTCGTAGTACCATTTGGCAGCGTCACAATACCGGGGAAATGGGAAAAAACTGACTACAATACAGCTAGTAACCAACAGTTTTTTAAAAATGATAACGGTGATTCAATTGCAATTGCTTTTGGTCCTTGCGATAAATATGAGTTCAACATTAACAATTCCTGTAAGGGATGGGATTTCGTAATAGCGTATTATGAGTGGGACTCTTTATATTTCGTAAATAAACATGGATTGAATAGAGAAGTAATAGAAGAAAATAGGTCGAATAATTATATTATCTGGAGAGTCTATGGGGATAAGCATGGTAGTGAATTTGATGTTTACATGCTTATTGGAGAGAATAATTGCAGAGTAAATAATTATTCTGTTCAAACTTCAACAAAATGGCCTAAAGAGGAGAAAGTAAGCTTTTTAAAGGGTCTATATTTACAACAAGATTAACGGAAGATAGCACATAACCCTTCACTTGTGCCGACCCAAAAAGCCGGGGTTTGAGGGTTCTGTATCATTAAATGCTGAGACCAAAATATAAGGGCATTTTCCATGGTTCAAAAAGCTTTGTTCATTCTAATTTCAATTATTCTGCTTTGTCATTCTATCTATGCGGATGAAAAAAAAGATTTATTTTCTGCTGTAAAAAGTAACGACCCAAAATTGGCGATTCAACTCATTAAAGACGGAGCCGACGTTAATGAAATTGATGAAACAGGGCAAAGTCCTCTGCACCATGCATGCTATTTGGGTTATTTAGAGATAATCAATCTGCTTGTCAATAATGGAGCTGCCGTAAATAAAACAGTTCCAAAGTTAGTTCTTACTCCGCTTCATGGTGCAACAATGAACGGTAACCGTTCTATTGTTGCATTGTTAGTTGATCGTGGTGCCGATATTAATGCCAGAGACAGTGAAGGTGCAACTCCCATTTTTGCTGCATGTTGGATAGGTGCGATAGACACAGTTAAATACCTTATCTCAAAAGGAGCCCGCTTTGATGTAAAAACAAATTATGGAACAACCCCTTTTCACTATGCTTGTCAGAGCAATAATCTTGAACTGGTGGACTTTTTAATTAAAAATGGTTGCAGCGTCAACAACCAAGCACAAAATGGAGCTACACCACTTCATATGGCTGTTGCTCGTGGAAAAATACCGATTGTTGAACTTCTCATCAAAAATGGAGCGAAGGCAAAATATAAAATGAAATGGGATTCTGAGCTTAGTTTTAATCTAAAAGCCCCCATCCTCAAAGATGAAGATATAATGGTTATTAAATTTCTCAGGGGTCAGACTGCCCTTGATATTGCTATCAAAAGTGGTAATGAACAATTAATTAAAATTATAAATAACAGTATCCTTTGATACAGAACAATTTGCTGCACGGGAGCGCAAAAACCGCGCGCCCCCTGAGCAATGCGAACCACGCAGTTGACCTTTGTCGTTCAGAATACGGGAAATGTGAGTGTCAATCCCGTTGACTGTCTGGTGCGTGGCATTGTTGATGCCTCAGGAGCAAGCACTGAGCGTATTTCGGAACACCCCATTACGTGCCTGCCTGCAGGGGGCAGCCAAACCGTCTCGGTCGCCATTCCCGCAAACCCTTATCATGCCTATCAGGTCCGGATTGTATCTTCCGGATTGTCGGAAATCGTTGCTGAAAGAGTCTATCCGAGGCAGTGACGCACCTTGGTGGGATTCTTCGGACGAACGCAGGGAGAATCTGGCCTCCGTCCTCGTTGATGATAAATGATAAAGGGGTCAAGCCTGCCGTTGACTCTTATGGCAGAAGTAAGGGTCATCAGCAGACTTGACCCCATGCCTGTTGACCCCATGCCTGGATAGGGAGGTGTCATATTTTTCTCTTAAATTCAATCTGATTTTCTGTTGAAATAAAAAACCAGTCTGATAAAATCCGCTTATCTGCCTGGAGGATAGGGCAACGCTGGGAAGCGACCCGAGCGCCATGGCAGATGGCTACACGAATGGAGAGGTCATTGCTGACGTCAGTGACCTTTCTTTTAATCATCCATCCGGAAACCTTCAATGCGATAAATCCCAGGGGGTTTGGGGGACAACGCCCCCCCATAAAAACGTCTCCCAGGCTGCCCTTTATATGATTATCAAACCTCCACTTGACGTTGTCCAAGGTAGAGTACACCTGGTTTTTTATAGAATAAATTATATGGAAACCGAGAGGATCATTTCTAAATATGCGCAAATTAGTTTTTGGATACTCAACCAGATGTAATATCAAGTGCGAACATTGTGTGGCTTCAGAGGATATCCCTGATTGCAGGAAAATGGATCATAATAAGGCAAAAGAACTAATTGTCGAAATGGCCCAAGCAGGTGTTGGCGGAATAAGTTTTTCAGCTGGTGAACCGTTTCTGTATTTCAATGAAATTACAGACCTTGTGAAACTGTGCAAACAAATCGGAATATATACGAGGATTGTTACCAATAGTTATTGGGCAAATACAGCAGAGTCTTCCGAAAGTCTTGTTTCAGAATTGAAAGAAAATGGGCTTTGCCAATTGAGATTAAGTTACTCAAGGTGGCACCAGAAAAATATAAACCGGAACAATGTGTTGAATGCAGCACATAGCTGCCAGAAGAATGGGTTAAATTATTTTATTTCATTTGTCACCGATTTTTCCTTGGAGGATGATCCATATGAACAGTTTTTACGGGATCAGGGCCTCAAATTTTTCCCGGAACCCGTCATATATGCAGGTCGTGCCGCTTCTTTTAAACGCAGAAATATTCTGACCGATTATCAGGCAAACTACTGCGACATGAACCCCTATCTTACTCCTGATCTTGATATGTACGCCTGTTGCGATGCAGGGAGCCATTTTTCGGGAACAAACTTTTTTTACCTTGGGAACCTGACCGACAATACAATGGAACAGCTTTTTACTAAAATCGAAACTGACCGGCTGTACAGCTTCATCAGAACCATGGGGATAACAAATATAGCATCATTTACCGGTATGAAGGCCAGCGAGATCATAACCTATAGTAAATGCGAGCTGTGTCGAAAACTGTTCAACTCCCCTGAAACCTTAACACGGTTACGGGCTGAAGTTTCGCAGCTGGCAGCCTGGAGCCGATAGCCTCGGAATCGGGATCAGGCCAAAGTGATAAACTGAAGCAAAAGCCTCCAAATTCTGCAAATTCTGATCGGACCAAGGTAACCATTTAAAAATATAAATAAAACATAAAATAACACCCCCTTGAAAACTTCTAAGCGGTATCTTTTCTACCACAAAAGCATTTCTTTAAGGCATAGTGAAATTTCTGGCTGCTATATTTTAAGTGAACTTATTTAACTAATATTTGAATAACATCGCACAAAATACAGTTTGACAGACAATTGAATATATTCTATAAGTAGTTAATCAACTAATATATGAATAACTACTTATAGAATATATTATGAACTCACTTTCGGGTATTGGAAAAACAGATCGAGAACGAATAGCGGCTATATTGCGCGGTACTAAAGGCACTGTTTCAGTTGGTGAAGCGGCTGATATTTTGGAGGTGTCTTCATCGGATGCTGCCAAGATGCTGGCACGGTGGACCAAGAGCGGTTGGATGGCGCGTGTCCGGCGTGGATATTATGTGCCGGTGTCTTTGGAATCACGGACCACGGATGTGGTTTTGGAGGATTCCTGGATTGTGGCTGAACGTTTGTTTTCGCCCTGCTATATCGGGGGATGGAGCGCGGCTGAATATCTGGACCTCACAGAGCAGATCTTCAATACAGTGGTGGTGATGACCGTACACAAGCCACGAAACCGGCAGATTATCATCAAAGGCACTTCTTTTTTGCTGAAAACAATTCCGGAAAAAGCTTTGTTCGGACAAAAGCCAGTATGGCGTGGGCAGGTCAAAGTCAGTGTATCGGACTCGGAGCGGACCCTGGTGGATATGCTCAGTGATCCTTCTTTAGGTGGGGGCATTCGGAGTGTGAAGGACATGCTAACCACATATTTGGCATCTGAAAGAGTGGATCTCAATTTGCTGATAAATTATGCCAGACAACTGGGGAATGGCGCTGTATTCAAACGGCTGGGATTTCTTATGGAGACCATGAGACCTGAAGAAAAATCAACGCTTGACCAGTGCCGAAACAATTTGACTGCCGGAAATGCTAAACTTGATCCTGCATTGAAAGTAGACAAATTAGTCACCCGTTGGCGGTTGTGGGTGCCGGAATCCTGGACCGGAGAAATGGGTAGGGACATTGATTGATAAGTCTGAAATAATGGAGTTTTCCAGGGAATTTGGATTGGCTGCCAATGTGGTGGAAAAGGATTATGTGCTTGGGTGGGTGTTGGCCGGAATTTTCAATCATCCTGCCATCAGCTCTCAATGGGTGTTTAAAGGCGGGACTTGTTTGAAGAAATGCTATTTTGAAACATATCGTTTTTCCGAAGACCTGGATTTCACCATATCCGGGTCAGGTGGCTTGGAAAGGGAGACATTGGTTGCTTGTTTCAAAGATATCTCTTTATGGGTGTATGATGAATCCGGCATCGAGATTCCCAAGGACTTGATTCGTTTTGAAGTGTATGAAAATAATCGCGGTGGTGTCTCAGCCCAAGGCCGTATCGCCTATCAAGGGCCAATGCAAAAAAGGGGAGACCTTCCCCGCATCAAGCTTGATTTGACTATAGATGAAATCCTTGTTCTTGATCCTGTGGTGCGGGAAGTCCACCATCCTTATTCGGATCGACCTGAAGAGGGAATCAAAATTGGCAGTTACTGTTTTGAAGAAGTATTTGCCGAAAAAATCCGGGCATTGGCAGAGCGGCAACGCCCTAGGGATTTATATGATGTGGTTCATCTTTACCGCCATGATGATCTTAATCCAAATCAATTGCTTATTTTAAGCACGCTTGGTAAAAAGTGCGAATTTAAGGGAATTGAAGTTCCATCTATGATCACTTTCACAAGTAGCCCGGAACGGGAAGAGCTGGAAGCTGAATGGAAAAACATGCTGGCTCATCAACTTCCGGCATTGCCGTCCTTTGAGCAGTTCTGGGCGGCGCTCCCGGAAGTGATGGATTGGTTGCACGGTACCAAAGTGAAAGTAGTTAACGCATCCATCCCCATGGGAAGACAACAAATGGACGAAACATGGCGGCCGTTTCCCATGGCCCAGGCCTGGCATACTCAGGTTCCCATGGAAAAAATCCGGTTTGCCGCCGCCAACCGGATTTGTGTAAACCTCCGGTATCAGGATTCAACCCGGCTGATAGAACCTTATTCTCTTCGCCGTACCATGGATGGCAATATCCTTTTGATCGCATCCAAACATGAAACCGGTGAAACACGATCGTACCGTGTGAACAGAATACAGGGTGCGGAAATATCAAATATTCCTTATGTGCCCAGGTATGCGGTAGAGCTCACACCTTCAGGCCCTGTTTCAGTGCCAAAGCAAAATGTGAGTGCTTCAAGATCTTCATCTTTTAGTTTGCCCACATCCAGCTCAACTGGCAGGAGTTTAAATATTGGACCAACCTACGTTATCGAATGCTCATATTGTGGCAAGAAATTTAACCGTAAAAAAAGTGGTACACACCTAAATGTTCATAAAGACAAAAATGGATATCCATGCTCAGGCCGGACTGGAATCCTTGTGGATACAAAATATTAACAAACAACCCCCCCCCATGCTAATCCCCCCTTTAAGGTGGCATAAAAGCGACACTCCAACTCCGGGGTCTGGGTTAAGAGGAAAAGAAACCCAATGGATTTATCTATCCCCCATCCATGAAAAAAGCCGCAAATGAAGAGGCGAAGGATGCCTGCCCGGCGGGTGCCTGTGGAATAGACGAAAACCCCCCTTTTCTAATAGAGCCTTTGGTTCACTTCGTTAACTAACTCGATGGAATTATGGCTTGAATGAAAATCAATTCCAGCGTATGTTTTTATCCGACACCCCCTAAAACCAATTTTGTCTAAAGGATCGGTTTCATAGCCAAAGGCTACATGGATAGGGAGGGACCTGTTTTTCTGTTTTATTCAACTTGAATAGATTAAATAGATGGTTGTTCTTTTTATGATGATAACGTCTGCCCCATTCGTCGCCATTGAAAAACGTCTCAGGGATTGCAAGAATGTCCTGACTCTGGGGGTGAAACCGAATTTTGCCGATTACACCGAGCAGGAACAGATGCTGATTCGCAATGCTTCCAAGGTCTACTACCCCTCATCATTTTATGCCGGGCTGTTCCACACCATGGGCAAGCCGATTTTCCCGACCTTTCAAACGTATCTTTATGCCCAGGACAAAATAAAACAGACTGCCCTTTTTCATATGATGGGGGTTCCCCATCCCCGAACCCGTATTTTTTTCGGTGCCAGGGGCATGAAAACCATACTTGATTTCTTCAAATTCCCTTTTATCGGTAAAATTCCAAGGGGGTCTTCCATGGGACGGGGTGTGTTTCTCATCCAGAATTACCAGGACCTAGAGGCCTACCATGAAAAAACACGTGTGGCCTACATTCAGGAATATCTTCCCATTAAAAAAGATATCCGGGTGCTGGTCATCGGAAGGAAGGCGGTACTGGCCTACTGGCGGATTTCTCCTGAAAATGATTTCAGAACCAATGTGGCCTTGGGAGGGAAAATAGACCTGGACTCCGTTCCGGCGGCCGCCTGCGATCTGGCCCTTTCCACCGCACTTTCCTGCGGGTGGAATGATGTGGGCATGGATATCATTGAATACGAAAAAAGGTATTATGTGTTAGAGGCCAATATGAAATACGGAAAAGCCGGCTTTGCGGAAGCAGGCATGGATTATAACCGGCTGATGGAAACCATGATGGAAAACGGAGATGTTTAGACAAAAAGAAAAAACCGAAGACGCGGTAATGGATCTGATCAAACAAAAGGGTAGGCTGGATTTAAGAGAAATCGAATTTCTATATTCCCATGGGACCTTAAGCCGTTCCGGAATTCGAAGGAGATTCGATAAAAATGATGCCACGGAATACCGTCAGTCCTTTTCCCTGGATGTGGATCGAATTCTTCACTCCCTGGCCTATACCCGATACATCGATAAAACCCAGGTGTTTTACCTGATTGAAAATGACCATATCACCCACAGGGTCCTCCACGTCCAGTTGCTGTCCAAAATTGCCAGAACCATAGGACGTTTTCTGGGGCTGAATGAAGATCTCATCGAAGCCATTTCCCTGGGCCATGATGTGGGGCACCCGCCTTTCGGCCATGAAGGGGAGAGGATCTTGTCCAACCTCTGCCGGGATCACGGCATCGGCCATTTTGCCCACAGTGTCCAGAGCCTCCAATGTTTGGACGAGGTGGAAAGGAGCGGGAATGGATGGAACCTCTGTCTTCAGACCCTGGATGGAATTCTCTGCCATGATGGAGAAATACACAACCAAACCTTAAGCCCCCATTTAAACAAAACCTTTGAGGATCTGGATGAGGAACGGAAGAAAAAGACCATGGATCCTCAATGCCCTCTTGCACCCATGACCCTGGAAGGGTGTGTGGTTCGCATGGCGGACACCATCAGTTACATCGGGCGGGATTTGGAAGACGCCATTCGATTGAATCTCGTTAAACGATCGGAATTTCCGGAAGAGAGCGTAAAGTGCCTGGGGGATACCAACGGCAGCATTGTCTATAATCTGGTTACCGATGTCATTCAGGCCAGCTATGAAAAACCCCATATCGCATTCAGTCCCGAGGTTTCCGAGGCGCTTAAAAACCTTAAGCAGTTCAACATGGAGCGGATCTATATGAACCCCCGGATCAAGCAGCATCTGGGCAATATCAGTGTCCTGTTTGAAATGCTCTTTGAAAGGTTCGGCAACGACATGGAAACACGGGAAGGGGAATCGGTTATTTTCACCGGTTTTTTAAAAGGCAAATCAAGACGCTACAAGGAAAAACATTCCAATGCTGAAATTGTCAGGGATTTCATCGCGGGAATGACGGATCGGTATTTCTTAAACCTATGCCCTGAAAACCTGCGACCGGGTCTGATCATTCTATAACCTGAATCTTGCATGAAAAATGATCAAATCTCAGCAAAGCCTTTGAAAGCCACAGACACGTGCAAGATTCAGGGATAACCCTCCCTGGTTAAAAAATATGGATAATGAATGAAATGATGGAGGATCGGCGGATCTACAGGAATACCATCACCGGAGGAAACCTTACATCTTTTCATGTCCTGGTGAAAGAAACCGATCTGCTGGTTCACGCCTTGAAGGATTATAAAAAGGAAACCACGGAGCTGGTGCTGAAGTACAGGGGGTTTGTTGAATCCTTCATTCGTCAGAACCCGGGTTTTCAAAAAACCCTTCTTCCCTGGACTGGATCGGGATTTTTCCCGGAAATCATAGAGTCCATGATCCTTGCGGGAAAACAGGCGGGGGTGGGCCCCATGGCATCTGTGGCCGGGGCTGTGGCTCAATGCGTGGGCCAGGATCTGCTTTTGCTTTCCCCGGAGGTCATGGTTGAAAACGGCGGAGATGTTTTTATCAAAACCCGTAAGCCGATCACCGTGGGGATTTTTTCAGGCCACTCTCCCCTTTCCATGAAGGTCGGGTTGAAAATCGATACCGGGAAAAATCCCAAAGGGGTCTGCACCTCCTCGGGAACCCTCGGGCACTCCCTCAGCCTTGGAAAGGCCGATGCCGTTGTAGTGGTTTCAGATTCCTGCCCCCTGGCTGATGCCGCAGCCACGGCCATTGCCAACAGGGTCCAATCCCGGAAAGACCTCCAAAGCGCCATTGAATTCGGAAGCTTTATTCCAGGAGTTTCCGGTATTGTGGTGATTAAGGCAGAGGCCATGGGGGTATGGGGGGATCTTGAGGTCGTGGGTCTTGAGGGAAAAAAAGGTTGAGTTTTGGCCCGGAAAAGGGTAGTTTTTCCGGGAATTTTTAAAACACCGTTCATCCTCTGAAGGAAAGCAAGCGAACTATGAAAACCATGTGGGCCCCATGGAGAATCGAATACATTCTCGACAACAGGAAAGAGGGATGCGTTTTCTGCAAAGCACCGGCCAATGAAGAAGGACTTACGCTTTTTGCAAACCCCGAAGTCCTGGTGGTTATGAACAAGTTCCCCTATACGAACGGCCATCTTCTTGTAGCGCCGGTTCGCCATGTCTCAACCCTTTCCGAGTTATCCGAAAAAGAGATGGGAAGAGTTCTACTTCTGGTTGAAAAATCCCTCGGGATCCTGAAAAAAGTGATGAATCCGGAGGGATTCAATGTGGGGTTGAATCTCGGCAAGGTTGCAGGGGCCGGGATTGAAGAACACTTGCATTTTCATATTGTTCCAAGATGGTCAGGAGATGTCAACGCCCTGACCGTTTTTGCCGATGTCCGGGTGATTCCCGAACATTTAAAAAGCACATATGACCATCTGAAGCCCTTTTTCGACAACCTGGATTTAAACACATGAACCTCGGAGAGACAAACGATGAGTAAATTAAAAATTGTATTCTGGTCGCTCATTGCAGGATTTTTCGGACTGGTAATCGCTCAGAACCAAAGCTATTTCATGGCCAGGCAAACCCTTGACGTCAATCTCTATTTCGGGAGATATTCGATTCCAGAGCTTCCCAACCTCCTATTCCTTTTGGTTTTTTTCCTGATTGGCTTTCTGATGGCCTATTTCTTCGGACTTTATGACAAATTCAAACACAATAAGGCCCTGAAAAACCTGAACCAGCAGTTAACATCCCGCGCGGAAACCATCGCACGGCTGGAAACCGAGAATGATTCATTGAAATCAGCCATGGAGGAGACCCATTCCAAAAAACAGATCAAGGAAACGGCTGTACAGGAGGAAAAAAACATGACGGAGCCGGATCAGGAACCGGAGGCCTGATTGCTTCAGAAACAATTCCCTGAACATCCATGAACCCAACAAAAATAACCCCCATGATTCAACAGTACCTCTCCATCAAGGAGGCGTACCCCGATGCTATTCTGTTTTATCGCATGGGTGATTTTTACGAAATGTTTTTTGAAGATGCCAAGCTTGCTTCAAGAATCCTGGAAATCACCCTGACGTCGAGAAATAAAAACGACGATGCCCCGGTTCCCATGTGCGGTGTCCCCTATCGGGCCGCAAAAGGATATATCTCCCGCCTGATTGAAAACGGACTTAAAGTTGCGGTCTGCGACCAGATTGAAGATCCGGCCCAGGCCAAAGGCCTGGTGAAAAGGGACGTGGTCCGGGTGATCACTCCCGGCATGATCACAGAAGATGAATACCTGGATCAAAAAACCAACAATTTCATCCTGGCACTTTTTCACCAAAACGACAGCACCGGTATTGCCTATATCGACATCTCCACCGGAGCCTTCCGTCTCACGGAGTCTTCCAGCCCCGATAAAATCAGGGAAGAGATTCTCAGGGTCGCCCCCAGTGAAGTTGTCATTCCCAAAACCCTTGAAAAAGAGCCTGTATTTTTAACCTTTCGCAGCGCTTTTTCAGAAAAGGCGATCAGTTTTCTGGAGGAAGAGGAATTCGCCCATGAAAGGAGTCGGGAAAGGCTGCTGTCCCATTTTAAAGTCCTGTCCCTTGAAGGTTTCGGGTGTGAAGGGTTAAAAAGAGGGGTGAGTGCGGCAGGCGCCCTGCTGTCCTATGTTCGGGAAACCCAGAAACAGCCCCTTTCCCATCTGGCACGGCTTGAATCGTATTCCCTGGATCAGTTCCTGTACATGGATGAGAAAAGCTGCAAGAACCTGGAATTGACGGCCAACATCGGTAGCGGTGGAAAACATGGAGCTTTAATCGGCGTGTTGGATGAAACCGTTACCGCCATGGGTGGCAGATTGCTAAAAAGATGGCTTCGCTATCCCTTGATGGATCCTATGGAGATTGAATCCAGGTTGGATGCCGTGGAAGAGTCCAAAAGGAAAATTCAGCCCACCCATCAAATCCGCGAAGGCTTGAAGTTGGTGTATGACCTAGAGCGGATCAACGGAAAAATCGCGCTGGGCCATGCCAATGCCAGGGATCTGCTGGCGCTAAAGCAGTCCCTGGAGAAAATCCCTGAAATCAAACAAGGTATTGAGGCCTTCGAATCCGGGCTTTACCTGTGGGAGATGGACATCGGCCCTCTGAAAGATCTTGCGGATCTTCTTTTTCGGGCCATTCGGGAGGATGCACCCCCCACCGTCAATGAAGGGGGTATGATCAAGACCGGCTTTCATTCCGAACTGGATGAACTCATCGAGATTAACCGAAACGGAAAAGGGTGGCTTGCAAAGCTGGAGGTGGATCAGAAAGCCGAAACCGGCATTCAATCTCTGAAGGTTCGATACAACAAGGTATTCGGGTATTACATCGAAGTTCCCAAAGCCCAAGCTCCGAACGTTCCTTCCGATTACATCAGGAAGCAGACCCTGGTGAATGCCGAGCGGTATATCACCGAGGAATTGAAAAATTTTGAATCCAACGTGCTGAACGCCGAGGAGAAGCGGGCTTCCCTGGAATTTGAGGTTTTCTCCGACATCCGAAACCGGGTGATGGAACAAAATCAAAGCATTCAGCAGGCTGCGGAATTCATTGCCCGGCTGGACTGCCTTCTGGGGCTTGGGGTGGTGGCAAGCGCCAACAATTACCACAGGCCCAAAATCAACCAAGAGGGTAGGATTGACATTGAAAACAGCCGTCATCCGGTGATTGAAAAAATGATCCCGGGGCAACGGTTTGTTCCCAATTCCATTTATATGGACAATGAAGAATATCAGCTTCTGATCATCACGGGTCCGAACATGGCCGGAAAATCAACCATCCTTCGGCAGGCCGCCCTCACCGTGATCATGACCCAGATGGGGTCGTTTGTTCCCGCGGCAAAAGCCTCCCTTTGCCTGGTGGACAAGATATTCACTCGAATTGGTGCGTTGGATAATCTTGCTAGCGGACAGAGCACCTTCATGGTGGAAATGCAGGAAACCGCTAATATTTTAAACAATTCCACCGAGAACAGTTTGATTATTCTGGATGAGATCGGAAGGGGTACCAGCACGTTTGATGGCGTAAGCATTGCCTGGGCGGTGGCCGAATACCTTCATGATTTAAAAGGAAAGGGGGTCAAAACCCTTTTCGCCACCCATTACCATAAGCTGACGGACCTGACCCGTGCCAAATCCAGGGCCAAAAACTACCACATTGCCGTCAAGGAATGGAATGACGAGATCATATTCCTTAGAACACTGGTGGAAGGCAGCACCAGCCGGAGCTATGGCATTCAGGTGGCAAGGCTTGCCGGGGCCCCTGAAACTGTGATAAGCAGGGCAAAAGAAATTTTGTACCAAATTGAAAATGAAGATAACGGTTTAAACGGCATCATTGTTGAGGAGAAGGGGAGCGTCCCCAAAAAGAAAGCCCATGTTCAATTGCCGCTGTTTGAAAAAACCGAAAAAATCATCATGGAAATGTTAAGAAGTGCAGACATATCGAAAATGACGCCCATGGACGCCATGAACTGTCTGAACGATTTGATTCAAAAATCAAGGGATATGTAACCCGGAAACAGGGTACCAATAAATCAAATGCTACATATGCTTCACAGGAAAAATCGGATTTTCATTTTCTTTCTGATCGGGTTTTTATACGGGTTCGCCTGGGTCGACACCACCGCTGCCCTTTCAGAAAAGGACATCTATTTTGAGGCGGACAACGCCTATCAGAAACTTCTGAATGACCCTAAGAAAAAAGCGTTACGGGAAAACTGGCTTCAATGCATCAACCGATTCAAAGCGGTTTATGATGCCGACCCTAAAGGCCCCTGGGCCGCCGCCGGACTGTTCATGACAGGAAAGCTGTACTGGGAGCTTTCCAGGGTCTCCTACCTTGACGCAGATAAACGGGAAGCTGAATTCCATTTGAAAAAAATTGCCGGTGAATTCCCCCGGAGTAAATATCGCAACCGGGGCGAAGAATTCATGGCCCATAACGGGATGAATCAGCCGAACCAAACCCCGGAGGTTGCCCCGAAAAAGGGGATGACCCGGGGGGATGCCGAGGAGAGCTTCAAAGAGGCCCAGTCCTGTTACCGGGACTTGTTGAGCCTTCCCGTCCCTCAAAAACAGCGGGACCGATGGATGATCTGTCTTGAAAAATTCAGATCATCCCATGATGCCGATCCCAAAGGCCCCCGGGCTGCCGCAGGATTATACATGACCGGGTTTATGTATGAGGGGCTCTCCGAATACGCATACAGTGAAAAAGACAGAAACCAGGCCCTGGACATTTACCGGCAGGTTTTAAAGGATTATCCCCAATCCCAGTACAAAGAAAATGCTGAGAAAAAAATCGCCGACCTCACCAGCCGGCCCTATAGGCCCGCCCCTCCTGAAACGAGAAAAAGCAAGCCGGTTCAAGCTTCCCGGAATAAGGCCCCCCAAGGGACAAGCGAGAGCGAGGTTGGGAATAAGCCGTTGAAGCCCGCCAAGGAATCTGAAACCCCGGAAAACGGGAAATCCGCAGTTACGGGGATCCGTTACTGGTCCAACCCCAATTATACTCGGGTGGTTGTGGATGCCAAGGGGCCGTTGAAGTACAGCACACCCTATCTTCTGGACGAGAATCCGACCCTGAATAAACCCCGGCGTTTGTATTTTGATATTCAGAACAGTCTGCCCGGAAAAGCCCTTCAGAAGTTCATTCCCATCGATGACAACCTGTTAAGCGCGGTGCGGGTGGCCCAGAACACCAAGGACTCTGTTCGGGTGGTAATCGATATCAAGTCCTTTAAAAATTACAAGATTTTTCCCCTTTATGAACCTTCGCGGATTGTGGTGGATGTCTGGGGGGCTGGAGGCGAAACCCCACCCCGGAAACAACTGCCCGTGCCCAAGGATTCCAACGAGAAAATTGCTCCGGGGGCCCTGGCAAAACAATTGGCACTGGGGGTAAGACGGGTGGTGATTGATGCGGGTCATGGGGGAAAGGACCCGGGCGCCCTGGGTTATTTGAAAAATGTTCAGGAAAAGGATATTGCCCTGGATGTTGCGGTTTTGTTGGGCAAAAAAATAGAGCGTGAGTTGGGCTGTGAAGTCTTCTTCACCCGGCGCAACGATCGCAACATCTCCCTGGAAGAAAGAACGGCATTTGCCAACACAAAAAATGCGGATTTGTTTATTTCCATTCATGCCAATGCCCATAAAAACAAGAACATCCATGGACTTGAAACCTTTTATTTGAATCTTGCCACCGATGACGAGTCCATTCGGGTGGCAGCCCGTGAAAATGCCACCTCGGAAAAGAACATCAGCGACCTGCATTCCATCCTTTCCGATCTGATGCAGAATGCCAAAATCAACGAGTCCAGCCGACTCGCCGCCTATGTTCAGAGCTCCCTCTATGAGGGTTTAAAAACAAAATACAATCAAATCAAGGATAATGGCGTAAAAAAAGCACCTTTTTATGTCCTTTTGGGTGCGCAGATGCCTGCGATTCTGATTGAGACCTCGTTTATCAGCAACGAGAGGGAGTGCAAAAGGCTCATCAATAAAAAATACCAGGACCATCTCTGCGATGCAATTGTAAGCGGCATACGCCAGTACATCAAGGAAACCAGCCCGAACACGCTTTCAAGAAGATAGAAAGAAAAGCCGCATGTCCTAAGAATTCATTATTGGTTTTTCTTGAATAAAGAATTCCTCAATTCAAGAGCGGGCTTGCGGGGTGATTTTTTTTGCTTGACACCTATTGAAAAGCATAACAATTTATTTTATATGATTTTCCACTTAGGAACGAGTGCCGCATATATGTTTGAAAACCATTTTCAGGAAGGAAAATACAGCAAATGATTCTTGATGTAGGGTTTGAGACCATGCCAAGAGAAGATCTTGAGCAGGTTCAAATGAGAAGGCTTCAGGCCACTCTGGAGCGGGCATATTACAACGTCCCTTTCTACAGGGCACAATTTGATAAAAATTCCATTTTGCCGTCGGACATCAAATCCATTGCGGATTTACAGAAGCTTCCTTTTACCGCTAAACAGGATCTGAGGGACAATTATCCTTTCGGAATGTTTGCCGTGCCCATGGATAACGTGGTCCGCATTCATGCTTCTTCAGGCACCACAGGTAAGCCCACGGTGGTGGGTTATACGGCCAGGGATATTCGAACCTGGTCCGAACTCATGGCCCGGGCCTTGGCGGCCGGTGGAGCCACCCGTGGGGACATCATTCACAATGCCTATGGTTACGGGTTGTTCACCGGCGGTTTAGGGGTGCATTACGGCGCTGAAAAGCTGGGTGCATCCGTGATCCCCGTTTCAGGAGGAAACACCAAGCGGCAGATTGTTCTGATGAAGGATTTCGGTCCCACCATCCTCACCGCAACCCCCTCCTATGCCCTTCATCTTTCCGAAGCAGCCCTGGAGATGGGGGAATCTTTTGAACATTTCAAGTTTAAATTCGGCATATTCGGTGCTGAGCCCTGGTCTGAAAAAATGCGGGGTGAGCTGGAGGAAAAACTTTTTCTCACGGCGGTGGATATCTATGGACTCAGTGAGGTCATGGGGCCGGGGGTGGCCATGGAATGCCATGAGGCCAAAAAGGGGTTGCACATTTTTGAAGACCATTTTATTCCTGAAATCATCAACCCCGATACCGGCGAAGTCCTTCCATACGGTGAAACCGGTGAACTGGTATTCACCTCCATCACCAAAGAGGCATTTCCTGTGATTCGCTATCGAACCCGGGACATTACCTCCCTGAATCCGGAACCGTGCATCTGCGGCAGAACCCACATCCGAATGAACCGGGTGAGCGGGCGGACGGATGATATGCTGATTATTCGGGGCGTCAATGTTTTCCCGTCCCAGATTGAAAGCGTTCTCATGGAGTTTAAAGGCATAGAGCCCCACTATCAGTTGATCGTTGACCGGAAAGACAATCTGGATGTTCTTACGGTGCTGGTGGAAGTGGGGGAAAAACTTTTTTCAGATGAAGTGAAAGTCCTTCAGGATGAGGAAAGAAATATCTCCAAAAATATCAAAGAATATTTAGGGGTGAGCGCGACCGTCAGGCTGGTAGAACCCAAATCCATCGCCCGGAGCGAGGGCAAAGCGGTGAGGGTGATTGATCACCGCAAGATATGAGTTGTTTCTTATTCCATTCAAAGGAGAAAGAGTATGCGAGTTTCACAGATTTCCGTATTTCTGGAGAATCGAACCGGACGACTGGCTGAGGTCACCGGTATCCTCAGTGATGCAAACATTAATATCAGGGCCCTGGCGGTAGCGGATACTTCGGATTTCGGCATTCTTCGGCTGATCGTGGACAATAACGACAAAGCCGAAAAAGTGTTGAAGGATAGCGGGTTCAGTGTTGGAAAAACCAATGTGATTGCCATTGAGGTGGAGGACAGGCCGGGAGGGCTTCACAGGATTCTTTCCCTGTTGACCGGCGCCGGGATTAATGTAGAATACATGTATTCCATGGTAACCCGGAGAAATGACAACGCCGTGATGATCTTCCGTTTTGACAACACGGATAACGCGTTGAAAATGTTGGAGGCAAACGGCATTCCCGTGATCAATGGGAGTAAAGTACATGATATGTGATGGTATCGGATTGAATAAACCTAAAACAGAGCAGCAAAGAGGAGAGAAAATGATGGTTAAAAAATGGTTGATTTTCGGAGCAAGTATTGTTCTGGGTATGGGGTTGGTTTTGAACAGTGCGATGGCCGCAGAGAATGCGCCCTATAAAGTCGGTGCGGTGTTCTCCGTGACGGGCGGCGGATCTTTTTTAGGCGATCCTGAAAAAAAGACAGCGGAAATGATCGCAGAAGAAATCAACAAAAACGGCGGCATCAATGGCCATCCGCTTGAACTCATTGTTTATGATGATGAAAGCGATGCCACCAAATGCACCCTGGCTGTGAAGAAGCTCATCAATAAGGATAAGGTTTGCGCCATCATCGGGCCTTCCATCAGTGGTCTTTCCCTGGCGATTCTTCCCCTTGTGGAAGAAGCT
Organism: Desulfobacteraceae bacterium; assembly: GCA_013791935.1. Taxonomy (GTDB): domain Bacteria; phylum Desulfobacterota; class Desulfobacteria; order Desulfobacterales; family UBA5616; genus VMSV01. The sequence continues at coordinate 18,010 of VMSV01000222.1, forward strand.
CAGATCCCCCTGGTCTCCTGTGCGGCCAGTTTCAAGATCGTTCACAATGAAGAAACCGGCAAGCCCTATACCTGGGTTTTTAAAACTCCCCAATCCGATTCCATGGCTGTGGAAGCCATCTTCAATGATATGAAGAAAAGCAACATCACCAAGATCGCCATCATGACGGTGACCGACGGTTATGGTTCAAGCGGTCGCGGGGAATTAACAAGGTTGGCTCCGGATTTTGGAATGACCATTGTGGCGGATGAAAAATACGGTCCCAAAGACACGGATCTAACCACCCAGCTTACCTCCATCAAGGGGACTGCTCCCCAGGCCATTATCAACTGGTCCACCGGCCCCACCCAGGTGGCAGCGATTCGAAACTGGAAGGATCTTGGTATGACGAGCATCAAATTTTACCAGAGCCATGGTTTCGGCAGCCGGGAAAACATTAAACTGGCGGCGGGTGCGGCCGAAGGGATTGTCTGTCCTTTGGGCGCCTGCAATATTGCATCGATTCTGCCGGATAATCATCCCCAGAAAGCGGTTACCATGGATTATATGAAGAAGTACTCTGAAAAATACAATGAAACCCTGAGTTCCTTCGGTGGACACGCCTGGGACGCCTTAAACCTGGTAGCCGGAGCCCTGCAAGCCGTTGGGGATGACAAAGCCAAAATCAGGGATCAAATTGAAAGCAACAAAATGTTCGTCGGGCAGCACGGGGTTTTTCATTTCTCACCCGAGGATCATAACGGCCTGAACAAGGATGCTTTCAACATGGTTATTGTTAAAGATGGGGACTGGGCTCTGGCCGATTAATTCCAAGCAGCCGACGTTGCCTTAGATAGATAAGGCGGCATCATTTTGAAGGCAACTTGGAACGATTTCAACCCAAGAAGCCATTCGGTTTAATGATCAGGAATGGCTTTTATACGACAAGAGCGTTTATCGGGGGCGGTGCTCACATCGCCCCCATTTTTTGGTGCGAAACAAAATGGAACAGATAACTTTTGCCGGGCAATTATTTCAGTATCTGATTACAGGCCTTACCATCGGAAGCATTTATGCCATGGTGGCCATCGGGTTTAATATCATTTATGATGTAACAGAGATCATCAATTTTGCCCAGGGAGAGTTCGTCATGCTGGGCGGCCTGATCATGGTGATGCTGCATGTGACGGTGCAAATTCCTCTGGTCATCGCATTTGCCGGAACGGTTATGGTGGTGACGCTCATAGGCGTTTTGGTGGACCGGCTGGCCATTCGACCCATTCGGCAACCTTCTGTTCTGACCCTGATTATCGCCACTATTGCAGTTTCCTTTATTTTAAGAGGCATCGGCATGTACTTCTGGGGCAAAGATCCCTATGATCTGCCTGCCTTCAGTGGAAGAACCCCCATCCTCTTTTTTGGCGCGGTGATTCAACCCCAATATCTATGGATCATGGGATTCCTGGTCACCATTGTTTGCGGCATGAACCTGTTTTTTGAAAAAACCATTATCGGGAAAGCCATGAAGGCTTGCGCCATCAACAAGGATGCAGCCATGCTGGTGGGAATCAATGTCAACCTCATGATTCTCTTGTCCTTTGCCTTTTCTGCAGCCATAGGCGCTGTGGCCGGTATCACCATTACCCCCATTGCTTTCATGGAATATGATCGCGGCGCCATCCTTGCGGTGAAAGGTTTTGCCGCAGTGATTCTTGGCGGGTTGGGAAGCTTCACCGGTGCCATTCTTGGGGGCTTGATTCTGGGGGTTATTGAATCCTTTGGAGCCGGTCTCATTTCCTCCGGATACAAGGACGCATTTGCCCTGATCGTTCTTTTGGGGGTATTGTTCTTTAAGCCCAGCGGCTTGTTCGGAAATATTGAGATCAGCAAAATAAAGAGGTTTTAGTCATGTTGAAATTCAGCCGCATCCCTGTTTTGATTTTTTCCGTTGCAATTCTTCTCTTCCCATCCATCGCCCAGTTGGTTCCGGCGATTAGTCATTATACGGATATCCTGGTGTTTGCAGGCCTTTACTGCCTGATTACCATAGGCCTGAGCCTTCTCATGGGATATGCCGGGCAGATTTCCCTGGGACACGCGGCTTTTTTCGGCCTGGGGGCCTATTTTTCGGCAGTATTGACCACCCGGTACGGATGGAACCCTTGGATGGTTATGGTGGCAGGCACTCTCTTCACCTCCATCATTGCCGGCGCCGTGGGCTGGCCAGCTCTAAAGCTAAAAGGTCATTACCTGGCCATGGCCACACTGGCCTTCGGTATTATCGTGGTGATCATTTTCAACGAAGAGATTGAAATCACAGGCGGCCCTGATGGCCTTACCCGTATTCCCGGCCTGAAAATCATGGGATTTGCCTTCAATACCGTGGAACGGTATTATTATCTGGTCTGGGTCCTGGTTCTGGCGATTTTCCTGTTCACGGCCAATCTCATTCAATCCAGCATTGGCAGGGCCCTTCGTGCCCTGCACAGCAGCGAATCCGCTGCCATGGCCATGGGGGTTGATGCGGCAAAATACAAGCTTCTGGTCTTCATCTATTCGGCGGCCCTGGCTTCCCTGGCCGGAAGCCTTTATGCCCATTACCTTAAGTTTATCAATCCATCCACCTTCAACATCTTTTTTGGCATCAAACTCCTGATCATGATCGCCCTGGGGGGGATGCATTTTTTGTGGGGCTCCATCATCGGAGCCATCATCATTTCCTTTTTAAGTTATGAATGGCTCCAGTATTTCGAGGAACTTGAAATCCTGGTTTACGGCGGAATCCTCCTGGTATTCACGGTTTTTGCCCCGGGTGGCCTTGCGGCCATCCCCCATATGATTCTGGAAAAAGTGAGGACGAGAAAATAAATCATGGGAAAGGAAAGTCCGGATACAATTTTAACCATAGAAAATCTTGTGATGGCATTCGGCGGCCTCATGGCCCTTTATAAACCGGATATTCGAGTGAAAAGAGGATCCATTACCGCCATCATCGGGCCCAACGGGGCCGGGAAAACTACCCTGTTTAATATCATCACAGGTTTTTTAAAGCCGGACGAAGGCTCGGTCCAGTTCAACGGGAATTCCATCAAAGGCCTCAAACCCCATGAAATCTCAAAAATGGGAATTTCAAGGACTTTCCAGACCGTTGAGCTGTTCGACAACATGACGGTACTGGAAAATGTGATGCTGGGGTTTCATACAAAGGAGATCAAATCCTTTATCCTGTCTGGGCTGCGTACCTCGCGCTTACGAAACCATGAGAATGAGATTCGGAAAAAATCCGAAGAACTCCTGAAATTCATCGGGCTTCACCAAAAATGGGGTGAAATGGCCAACAACCTGCCCCTGGGGGAACAGAAAATTCTTGAAATAGGCCGGGCGCTGGCTTCATCTCCCACCCTGCTCTGCCTGGATGAACCGGCTGCCGGCCTGAATGAAACAGAATCTTACAGGGCTTCATCCCTCATCAATGCCATTCGGGAAAAAGGTACCACCATTTTGTTGGTGGAACATGATATGAAAGTGATCATGAATATATCCGACCAGATTGTTGTACTGAATTACGGCCAGAAAATCGCATGCGGAACGCCTGAAGAAATTCAAAGAAACGTCCAAGTCATTGAGGCCTATTTGGGAGATGAAGGAAATTATGTTAAGGATTGAAAAACTCAATGCGTTCTACGGAGGGATTCAAGCCCTTCACGATGTGGATATCCATGTCCCCCAAGGAAAGGTTGTGTCCATCATCGGTGCCAACGGTGCCGGGAAATCAACCCTCTTAAAGTCGGTTTCCGGTTTGATTCGGAAAAAAACAGGGTCTATCGTCTTTAAAAAGGAAAATATCACACCCCTTCCGGCCAACCGAATTGTTTCCTGCGGGATTTCCCAGGTTCCGGAAGGAAGGCAGTTGTTTTCCCATCTCACGGTGGAGGACAATATTCGGCTGGGGGCTTACTGGTATTATTCAAGACGGAACCATTCGGAGATCAAGGATCGGGTAAAAACCGTGTATGAAATGTTTCCCATTCTGGAAAAAAGATCCGGTCAATTGTCGGGAACCCTCTCCGGGGGTGAGCAGCAGATGCTCGCCATTGCAAGATCTTTCATGTCCAAGCCCGAGCTGTTGCTGCTGGATGAACCCTCCATGGGAATCGCCCCCCTGATCGTAAAAGAAATATTCAGTGTCATCACCCGATTGAACGGCTCCGGAACCACAGTTCTGTTGGTGGAGCAAAATGCCAGGGCTGCGTTGAATATTTCCCAGTATGCCTATGTTCTTGAAAGTGGAAAAGTTGCCCTGGAAGGACTCCCGAAAGAACTTCTGGACAATCCCCGGGTGAAAGATGTGTATCTTGGAGGGTAATCTTCTGATATCATGGAAAAAAACAATAATAAAATTCAAGTAATTTGGGGGGTTGCCCTGGTTTTGATGGGGGTCGCGCTTTTGTTTGAAATACCACATAAGATAATGGAATATCAACAATTATCAAATCCTTTCCTCCAATTCTGCCTCTACTTTATTGCCATAGCGCTTATTGTCGGTGGTGTGAAAAAGGTTTTAAAATTTAAAAAAATGGGCGATATATAGTTTGGATGAATAATATCCCTACACCCACTCATGTTATGAAGCGATGCGCTAAAATATGTTAAATACCCCAATCACTGATGACCGGGTTCAAAACCTGGAATCTGAAGTCATTTACCGGACCCGTCTTCAGGAAATCGGCAATAAAATCAATGCTGCTACGGATCTTGATGAAATTCTGACCAGTCTTGAAGAGGATATCACGGATCTCTTCCACTGCGACAGGGTTACCATCTATGTGGCGGACAATGAAAAGCAGGAGCTCGTGTCCCGAATCCGATCCGGCAGCGAGGCCGTGGCTCGACAGATTCGAGTTTCCGCTAAAAGTATTGCCGGGTTTTGCGCTTTTAAGGAAAAGCTGGTCAACATCAAGGACGTTTATGATGACCAGGAACTCATGAATATCGATCCCGGCCTGACCTTTGATAAAAGCTGGGACCAGCGTACCGGGTATAGAACCAAGCATATTCTGGGTTGCCCCATTGTTTTTAAAAAACAGCTTCTCGGCGCGGTCCAGCTCTTAAACCGCCCCTCCGACACCGCCTTCACAGATTACGATGAGAGATCCATCAAGGAACTGGCGGATATTCTGGCCATTGCCTTTTATAATCAGAAACGGATTGAGAGGGGAAGGATCCATAAATTCAGTTATCTGCTGGAAAACCAGTTTATCACCCAACAGGAACTGGATAAAGCGGTGGCGGATGCCAGAAAGCGGCGGGTGGCTGTTGAGGAGCATCTGGTAAACGAGGTGAAAATACCCAAAAAGGATCTGGGCAAATCCCTCAGCAAATATTATCGCATTCCCTTTGTGAGTTATAACAACAACGTCCCCATTCCAGGAGAACTTCTCGTCGGGCTCAAGGTTCCTTTCATGCGGAACAATTGCTGGGTTCCCCTGTGCATGGAAGAGCAAAAGATCGTCATTGCCATCAACGACCCCCATGATTTGCAGAAAATCGATGAGATCAAGGCGCTTTTCCCTAACCAGCCTGTCAAATTATGTGTGGCATTAAAACAGGACATCCTGGATTATGTGACCCTGTTCACCCAGGATGAAAAGGAAATGGCCGCCATTGATGACATCATCTCTCAGCTCAAGGAAGAAGCTTCGGAAATAGAGGATGCCGAATCCGGCCTTGGCGAGGAAGACAGCGCGGTTGTGCAACTGGTGAACAAGATCATTCTGGATGCCTTTGATCGTGGGGCATCGGATATCCATATCGAACCCTATTCCGGAAAACAGGCGACCCAGGTTAGGATTCGAGTGGACGGCAATTGCCATTTGTACCAGACGATCCCATACAATTATAAAAACGCCTTGGTTTCCCGTATCAAGATCATGTCGGATCTGGATATTGCCGAACGGCGTAAACCCCAGGACGGAAAAATCCGATTTAAGAAATACGGCGGCAAAGACATTGAACTTCGTGTGGCCACGGTGCCCACCCAGGGGGGCATGGAAGACGTTGTCATGCGTATTTTGCATTCCGGCGAGCCCATCCCGCTTGAAAACATGGCCTTTTCAAAGGCCAATTACGATAATTTTATCAGCGTCATTACCAGGCCTTATGGCATGATCTTCGTTTGCGGCCCTACGGGTTCCGGAAAAACCACCACCCTGCATTCCGCTTTACGCCATATTAATAAAGTGGACAAGAAAATATGGACGGCTGAAGATCCGGTGGAAATTACTCAAAAAGGGTTGAGGCAGGTCCAAGTAAAACCGAAAATCGGTTTTGACTTTGCCGCTGCCATGCGGGCATTTCTGCGGGCCGACCCGGATGTGATCATGGTGGGTGAAATGCGGGACAAGGAAACCACCCATATCGGCATCGAGGCATCCCTCACCGGCCATCTGGTGTTTTCAACCCTGCATACCAACAGTGCGCCGGAAAGCATAACACGCCTTTTGGACATGGGCATGGACCCCTTTAACTTTGCGGACGCGATCCTCTGCATTCTGGCCCAGCGCCTGGTTCTGACCCTCTGTAAAAGCTGCAAAAAACCCTATCATGCCACCCGGGCTGAATACGACGAATTGGTGAGGGAATACGGGCCGGAAGAATTTAAAAAAACCCTCAATATCCCTTACACAGACGACCTCCAGTTGCATAAGGGTGAAGGGTGTGCAGCCTGCAACCAGACCGGATACCGGGGGCGCATGGGGATCCATGAGCTTCTCATGGGCACGGATGATATGAAAAGAAAGATCCAAACCAAGGAAAGAATGGAAGTGATCCGGAACCAGGCGGTTTTTGATGGCATGACCACCCTTCGCCAGGACGGTATCGCTAAAATTTTCTCCGGGAATTGCGACCTGCTTCAGGTGAGGAAGGTCACCATAAAATAACCGGTTTTGTGAAAAGCCCGCCATAGGGATCACGACTTAAGGTCTCAGACTCTTATCTGCGAATTTCTTCCGCTGGCCCTCGTAATATTCCATCTGATTCCCGTAATGCATCGGATTGGCCTTTGCAGCCTCAAGTGCTTTTGCTGAATTTTCCATTGCTTTCTGAATCTGTCCGGTTCCGAAAAGGCTTTCTGCCAGGGTATCGAGAAATTCCGGTGCAGGCATGATCCCGGCGGCCTTGCTTGCCAACGCAACGGCTTTTTCAGGATTTCTGATTTGCGGCATCGGGCAGGTGGCCAGGAGCCAGGCAAAATTGTTTAGTATTCTAGGATTGTCCGGGGAAAGCTTCAAAGCGGTTTCATATGCCACGACAGCTTTCTCATAGGATTTTAGTTCCTGATAGACATTCCCCGATAATTCATACAAAGCAGGATTTTCAGGATCTTTTTCCATCTGCCCCTGGATATCATGCAAAAACGCTTGGCTTAAAACCTGTTGTTTATGGTTTTGCCAGACCGGGCTGTATAAGATCAAACTGAAGAAAACCAAAACAAAGGAAAACAGGATCAGCGACTTTTTTAATTTTTTATCATGGGTTTCCACCAGACTTTTATCATTTTCACAGGCCTTTAGAAAACCGATTCTTTCCCGGATGCTGAAATGATGCCAGTTGGGTTTGTTGGATGAGATCCCGCTGTTCATAGCGATTTTTTCAAAGGTGTGAATCAGATGAACCGCGTTCTCCATCATTGTGAAGATATAAGTATCGGCCTGGCGCTCAAAGTTCCGCATGAAAAAACCGAAGATGAAGCGAAAATAAAGAACAAAACCGAGGATGAAACAGGCGCTTTCCGTGATGTGGGTGAGGGTTGAAGCATGGGCCATGATCCCGAGTCCGTCATCCAACGAATAGCTCAGGGAATAGACCAACAGCGTCAGGATCTCAATCAGCACATAAATAAAAATTACAAACCCGGACAAGAAAAACAGGTAGAACGTCATGTGGTTTTTTTTAACATGACCGATTTCATGGGCCATGACAGCTTCCAGCTCATCTGCGGTAAGCAATCGAAGCAGGGCGGGAGAGACCAGGATATATCTGAAGGGATGCGCAAGGCCCATGATGCCTGCGGTGATCATTTTCCCCCCGAAAAGGGGCCAATACAAAACATCCGAGAACTTCATTTCCGCCTTATTACAGAAAGATTCAATGCAGTTTCGATGGGGGCCGGGTTCCAGGGGTTTGCATCCCCAGAGCTTCTGAATCATCGCCGGACCCGCGATCAGGGCCATGGCCATGAAGACCAGGAAAAAAAGAACGTCTCCATGGTCACTGGTGATAAACCCATGGAATCCTTCATGGGGCACCAGATTCAGAAGGTCTGAACAAAAGTTGATGGTTATCCAGAAGGTCAGGGCCGGCAGAGCAAAAGCAAAATTTGACCGGATAAATGAAAAGAGCGAAACCGGATTATGATAAATTCGGCAATACAGCTTGTGGGAAAATTTCCAGACAGTCATCATGAGCAGGAGAAATATCAAGATCCCTGCAAACGATGCGAGGGACGGAACCACCGAAACGATATCCGGTTTCATCAGAAAATCCGGCAGGCATAAACCATAGATCATCAATCCGAATAATCCTAAGGCGGCAAGGGTGTGTTGTGTGCTGATCTTGGTAAATCGACTCTCCAGCATGGCATGGTCTACCGGTCCTGATTGTTTTGCAAGTCTGCTGAACCGGATTCCTGTGACCAGTGAAAAAAGCATCATGACAAGAAGCACCAGCAGGAGGGTTTCCTGAACACTGAAAAATGGGGTTTCATTGGGCTGGTAAAACGAATACATAAGAATGGCGCAAACAAAGTAAATCAGTTGTGAATACATGGGCAGTATGGTTTCCGGGTTAGGATCTCTCCTTTTTGTAGAACCTTTCCTTTTCGCTGTAAATACAGCCGCAGTATTGCTGCCGGTAGAGGTTCATTTTTTTTGAATGCTCAATGCCGGTTTTCCAGCCGGTCCTGAAATCTTCGTAATAGAAATCTACTCCCACGGATTTGGCCACACTTTTTCCAATGGATTGAATCATGTCGTGGTTCTGGAATTTGCTGTAGAGCAGGGTGGAGCTGAAGGCGTCAAACCCTCCGTGTTTTGCAATGCCTGCGGCCGTTTCCAGCCGGGCGTGATAGCAGTAAGCGCACCGATCTTTTTCCCGAAAAGCCACGTTTCGCAAAAAACCTTCCAGATCGTAGCCTTCCTGGAAAATCACCTTCAATTGAACGTTGTCCGCATAGGTTTTTAGGGTCTCTTCCCGTTTGGCACACTCTGAAAAGGGGTGGATGTTGTTTCTGTAAAAATAACCCATGATATCAATATTTTGACTTCTGAGGGTTTCCACAGGGTACACGGCGCAGGGCCCGCAGCAGATATGCAGCAGCATTTTCATTTTCTTTTTCCAAAAATGGCGGTCCCGATGCGGACCAGGGTTGCGCCTTCTTCAATGGCCACGGGAAAATCATGGGTGGTGCCCATGGACAACTCTTCCATGGAAATACCGGAAATGCCAGCCTGTTCCAGGGTTTTGCCAAGAAGATACAGGGCCTTGAAATGGGGCCTTGCGGATTCCGGGTTTTTCTCATAGGGCGGCATGGTCATCAAGCCTCGGACGGAAAGATGATCAAGTCTGCTGATTTCTTCCAGGAGTTCTTGAGTTTTCTCCGGAGCAATGCCGGATTTTGTGGCTTCTCCGGCCACATTGACCTGGATGAGAATTTTCTGACATTTATGAATTTTCTCAGCCTGCCGGTTTAATTCAAGGGCTGTTTTCCGGGAATCCACGGTGTGAATCAAGTCAAACAATTGGACGGCGGTTTTGGCTTTGTTGGACTGAAGATGGCCAATGAAGTGCCAGGACACCGGAAACTCCCCGAGGTCAGCCGCTTTGCACGTTGCTTCCTGAATGTAGTTTTCCCCGAGGATTTGAATCCCGGATTTCAAAGCCTGGCTTACGATTTCACAGGGCATGGTTTTACTCACCACCACGAGGCGAATGGATTCCGGGTTTCTTCCGCATGCCAGGGCCGTCCGGGTGATGGTATGCCTCACCTCGGCGATATTTTTCCCAATGCTATCAAAATCGAAAGATGTCATTTCGGAACCTTAAGACCGACGACTTTTTTCTGAATCAGGTGTTCGATCACTTCGCAGACCGGCAGTCCCACCACATTGGTGTAGGAACCGGAAATGCTTTTTACCAGAAAGGTGCCAAGACCCTGGATGGCGTATGCGCCTGCCTTGTCGAAGGGCTCATCCGTGTGGACGTACCATTCGATTTCCTGGTCTGTCAGAACCTTGAACAAAACATCGGTTTTGACGGTTTCTGAAAAATAATCCCCTTGGCTTTCACAACCGATGCAGTAACCCGTAAGCACCTCATGGGTTTTCCCGCTCAATTGCCGAAGCATGTTTCGGGCATCCTCCCTTGTTTTGGGTTTGCCCAATATGGTATGGTGGATGAAAACAATGGTATCCGCCCCGATGACCCAGCTTTCCGGGTGTTGAGCGGCAATGTCCCTGGCTTTGAGTTCGGCCAGGGTTTTGACGTATTCCGAAGGAGAAGACACAGGGACGGATTTTTCGTCCACACTGCTGGGAATCACGGAAAAATCCAATCCTGCCTGTTTCAACAGGTACCGTCTTCGGGGTGATTTGGATGCGAGTATCAGTTGTTTTGTTTTGTCTGTTTGCATAAAAAACCAAATATCAGAACCTATTCTATTTTACAAGCTGCACGCGCTTAATGGCCGGGAACCCGAAGAATGCAAAAAATAAATATCCCATCGGAAGAATGGAAAAAAATCGTTATGGAAGGGGCCGCCTCCATGGGAATTCCCATGAATGACGGCCAAGCGGACCAACTGACCGCTCATTGCGAGATGCTCCTTGCGTGGAACCGGAAAATGAATCTAACGGCCATCATCGATCCTTATGAAGTAGCCGTAAAACATGTGCTGGATTCCATCGCACCCGCAAGGTGGATTGAAGAGGAAACCGCTGTTCTGGATATGGGTTCGGGAGGCGGTTTTCCGGGCATTCCCCTGAAAATTCTCAAGCCTTCCCTGGCCATGACTCTGGTGGATTCATCGGTGAAGAAGGTCAGTTTTTTAAAACATGTGATCCGGACTTTGAAGCTGGAAAAGGGTGAAGCGGTTTACGGGCGTTTGGAAGCCTTGGGGCTGCTGGAGGTCTATCGCGAAAAATATCAAACCGTGGTGAGTCGCTCCTTTGCCCCTCTGAACCGGTTGATTCCCTGGGGACTGCCTTTTCTGGCCCCCCACGGTCGCATCATTGCCTTAAAAGGAAAAAATGTGGACAAAGAACTGGAGGAGGTGAATCTTCTCATGAATGACGGTTCTCAAAAGTCCGGCTTTCATCCGGATCAGATTTCCATCAAAACAGAATATTATCAGCTTCCCGGCTCGGATATGGAACGAGCCCTGGTGGTGGTGGAAAAAAAAGATAGGTCGGTTTAAACGGTAGGATTGTATTTAAACAGGGATAGGCTTATGATTTACGGTCACCTAATTTAGGGGGTTGTTTTCTTGAAATTTATCCCAATGAATCGGAGTAAATGAGGCGATATGAAAGTCCTGCTGGTGGAAGATGATCCAAAAATCTGTTCTTTTATTAAAAAAGGACTTCAGGAGGCCGGGTTTGTTGTCGATGACACGCAAGACGGCGAGGAGGCCCTTCATTTTGCCGAAGAAATCCCATACGATGTGGCCATAATCGATATTATGCTTCCGAACCTTAACGGGTTGAGCCTGATCGACCTTTTGCGTCACCGGGGAATTGATATGCCGATTTTAATCCTCAGCGCAAAGCATACGGTGGATGACAGGATCAAAGGGCTTCAGCGGGGGGCGGATGATTATATGGTGAAGCCCTTTATTTTTGCCGAACTGCTGGCCAGGGTGCAGGCCTTGGTGAGGCGATCCTCAAAACCCATTGAAGCCAATCGGGTCACTTGCGCCGATCTCGTCGTGGATCTGATTGAACGAAAGGTCCGCCGGGGTGGCCAAACCATCGATCTTCAGCCCAAAGAATACGCCCTGCTGGAATATCTGATTCGTAACCGGGGGCGAACCGTGTCTAAAACCATGATCATGGAACAGATCTGGGATCTTCATTTTGATCCCCAAACCAACGTGGTGGATGTTCTGGTTCATAGGCTGAGAAACAAGATTGACAAGAATTTTCCCCAAAAACTCATCCAAACCATTCGCGGTATCGGATATGC
>VMSV01000207.1 GCA_013791935.1 Desulfobacteraceae bacterium
CCGTTCAGCCCGAGAACCCCGATTTTCGCCCCATGGAAATAGGACAGGGAAATATCTTTTAATACTTGTTTTTTATCATAAAACTTACTCACTCTGATCATGGAATAGATGATTTTATTGGGCTCATTGCTCATGGGATGATCTCCGGGTTTTTTTTAGTTTATATCATTGGTTTCATTCAGGTGTATGGGACAAAGTTCTTTAAACTTGTTTTTTCATTTTTCTGACTTTTCCAGGGGCTGCAATCCATATGAAAACACTGGATAGGATCAGGGATAGACAGGACAGGGAAAAGGGGATGGAATAACCGCCGGTGAGGTCCCTGAGCAGACCGCTGATATAGGTTCCGGCAGCACCCCCGATCCCGCCACCGATGCCGATGATGGCGAAAATCAGGCCAAAATGGCTGCCCATGAAAATGTCCGCCGTAACTGCGGGAATCAGGGGGGCGGCTGCGCCATACCCGATCCCGAAGCAAAGGGCGAATATCACGGCCATGGGGCCGCTGGAAAGGGCAATGCACGCCAGGCAAATGATGCCAATAAGGGCGATGGCGTCGGCAATGAATTTGGAGCGCTCCCGCCCAAGTGTGTCGGACAGGGTTCCGAAAATAATTTTTCCCACAGAGCCCATGATGCCCGCCAGACCAAAGAAAAAGGCGGCAAGACTTTTACTCATGCTGGCATCCACCATGGCGGCCACTGAATGCAGAAGAACCCCTTGGAAAGCGAATGAAATGAAAAAAAATGCGGCCATGAGGCACCAGAATCGGAAGGTTCGGGAGGCGATTTTAAGATCCCAGTCCTTGGAGGCCCAATCCGGGTCCATGATCACCATTTTCCACGGGGTATTTTGATTTCGGGCCGTTCCATCCGATGAATCCCCGTCGGAAAACTGATGAACGGATTCGGGATTTTTCCGACCCAGAAGTAGATTCAAAGGTCCCACCACAAAGAGAATCATTCCGGCAAAAACCAGATAGGCATTTCGCCATCCATGGGTCGAGATTATTTTTTGTGCCAGGGGAACCATGATGAGCATCCCAAGGCCGATCCCTGCCATGGCCAACCCAAGGGCAAGTCCTCTTTTGCGCTCAAACCATTTGGGCAAAAAGGCCGAGTGGGAAACAAACCCCAGAAGGGCAACCCCTGTTCCCCCCAGGACCCCGTAGGCTGCCTGAAATTGCCAAAGATTCTGTGACCGGCTGGTGAAAAAAAGACCTGCAGCAAGAATGACGGCCCCGGCCGGGACCACAAACTGGGGGCCGAACCGGTCCTGAAGGTATCCGGCGGCCATGCCGATAACCGCATGGGTTAAAAGAAAGATCGAAAAAATACTGGAGGCGGAAGCAACGCTCCAGCCGAATTCCTTGATCACCGCCAGAATAAACACCGAGTAGGAATACCAGATGCCGAAGGTAATGCCAAGGGTGACAAAGGCCACCCATACAATGATCCAACCGTAGTAAAAGGATTCCGATGGTTTCTCTGTTAACACTTCACTTGATAACGTCATTTGATACCTGTTTCCTGCCTCCTGCCCCTCAAGGTGAGACCACCAGCCTGTCTCCAGGGTGGATGGTTTTGCGCATATCCATTTTATTCCACTGCATCAGCGCAGGAAGGGGCACATTGAGACGCTCTGCAATCATAGAAAGGTTGTCTCCGGGCCGGACCACGTAAATGCGTTTTTCTTTTTCACTGATCCACTGATTCAACATATTATTGAACTTTTCCTGAAACCCGTTTCCCGAACCTTTTGGAATCGTAAGACGATGAAAGCCTCTTGCCACATAAGGGCCTCTAAGTTCCGGATTGAGCTCTTTCATGGTTTTAAAGGTTGTACCCAGGGCCCGGGCCACAAGGACCAGGGGAAGTTCCTCCGGACAGTCCAGACCCATGGTGTCTGTTTCCAATGGCTTGTATAAATCTTCCGGGCTGAATTGAAAACCGTATTTTCCAGGATTGGACAGAATGCATTTCACCGCCAGGATTTTGAAGATGTAACTCCGGGTTTCCAGGGACAGGTAAAGGTCATAAAAATTATTGGTTTTCTGGGTGAGGATTTCGGATTTGAGACCGTTCTCTCCCATATTGTAGGCCGCCAGGGCCAGGGTCCACGACCCGAAGGTCTCATGAAGGAATTTCAGATAGGATATGGCGGCTTCCGTGGATTTTTGAAGGTTCCTTCTTTCATCCTTTTCAAAATCCACTTGAAGGTCATAATTTTTCCCGGTTGCAGGCATGAACTGCCAGAAGCCCATGGCCCCTTTGGAGGAACCGGCATGGGGCCTGAGGGAGCTTTCCACAATGGGTACG
>VMSV01000081.1 GCA_013791935.1 Desulfobacteraceae bacterium
ATGGCCGGAACGTTGGCCAAGCCTGTTTTCACAGTGATCTGATCAATTTCTTCCTGGGGCCAGTCCGCCATTTGCCGCTTCAAGGTGGAGCCAATCACACCGGCCATGGTTTCCGTCATGCCGTACCCGGAACCGGCTTTCATGGAGGGGAAGAGCTTTTCGGCTTTCAGTTTCAAACCCAAGGGTAATGAGCCTCCGCCGATGGCAATGTTGGTAAGGCTGCTCAAATCCCACTTGCCGATGTCCTTGTATTCAAGAATCATGGCCAGCATGGTCGGTACCATGGCTGTGTTATTCACCTTTTCCTCCTGGACCATTTCACAGAAGCTATCCGGTGCGAACTTACCCGGGAATACCAGTTTAGTGGCCGACAGAACTCCCTGGAAAGGGGCACCCCAGGCGTGGATATGAAACAGGGGTACGTTGAGCATGGAGATATTCTGATTGGGTCTGGGCGGATCATCAGGAAGACGAATGGCCATTCCGGCAGCCATAACCGAATGCACGCTATGGAGGTAAACCTGCCGGTTTGAATACAAGGCCCCCTTGGGAAGACCGGTTGTGCCGGTGGTATAATATAACACGGCATGGGTGTCTTCATTTAAATCCGGCCAGTCAAAGTGTTTGGGTTCGTCTTTGATCAACTCCTCGTAGGAGTATAACGGCTTGATTTTGGTATCCGGCAAGCCCGGCTTTTCGGACATATAAATAAAGGCTTTCACCGTATCCTTGATCCGGTCGTACAACAGCTCTGCCAGAGGCAAAATGGCCTCATCGATAAAAACAATTTGATCCTCGGCGTGGTTGATGGTGTAGGTCATGTGGTCCATGGAAAGCCGAATATTGATGGGATGGGATATGGCACCGATACAGATGGCGGCGTAGATGCTCTCCATGTGCCAGTGATGGTTCAATGCCATGGCCGCAATCCGGTCTCCGGTTTTCACACCAAGCTTGGTCAAGGCATGGGCAAGCTGGCAGGTTCTTTCGTGCCATTGATTCCACGTAAACCTGAAATAGTCTCCGCCATCATTCCGATAGACCATGGCAACATCATTCGGATATAGATAAAGAGGCCGTTTCATCAGGCTTTTCACCAGCAGGGGGTAATGGGTGGTGTATTCGGGATAAGTCATTTTCTCAGTCATGTTTCCTCACTTTCATTTTGGGTTAAAATGCAAATGGATCGAAAACAAATAAATCTTTGCCAAAGGCTTTGATTCAATATTGGCTTTGAGTTTAGACCGTTAAACGAGAAAAAAAGGAATGAAAACATGGTTTATTATTCGGGGAATAAACGCTTCTATTCTATTGTCCCCTTAGAGCTGCGGCATATTTGATAAAATATATTGCATGAATCCTAATAGCTGTCAATCTGAATATCCCTTGGGATTGCAAATACAACCCTTGATGAAATGACAAACTTTAATAATGCCCGAGGGCGTTTTTCCAGTTAAAAAGATTCGAAATGAGCAGGCTTCACCCTGAGAATCAGGACAATGCCAAGGGCATTTAAAAAAATGAACCCCACCCACAGGGGATGATAACTGCCGAAATGATCAAACACCCAACCGCCGAGGGTCGGGCCGATGATGCCGGCCACGCTGCTGACCCCCATGGTGAGCCCCACCATTTTGCCAAAGGAAGCCCGGCCAAAGTATTCCCGAATAATGGCACCCCGCAAACTCATTCCGCCGCCGTATCCGATGGGAAAAGCCACGATAAATACGACCACAAAAATCATGGTGGAATTGATTTTAAGAAACATCAGCAGGCCCAGGCATATCAACCCGAACCCCAAAGCGATCATGTGCCGCTTGTCATGGATATCCCCCAGCCAGCCGAACCCGAATCGGCCGATAATGCTGCAAAGAGGAATCCCTGCGGAAATGAATCCGGACATGGATCGGGATACTCCCATGCTGGACAAATAGGGCATGATGTGGGTAATCAGGGTGCCCACGGTCATCATGCGAATCCATTCCGCGGACACAATCAGAAGAAAGGACCGGTTGGTCAGAGCCTGCTTGAAGGTAACCTGCACCTCTGGAATTTCCTCCTCTTGCTCCAACCCGTTCTCAATCTTTATCTCGCCATCCGGGAGCATCCCGTAATCCTCGGGCCGGTTTCGAATCACAAAGGAAAGAGGAATTCCGATGACCCAAGCCCCGATTCCCATATACAGAAAAGCGCTGCGCCAGCCAAAAACTTCAATGAGTTTGACCACAATGGGAACCATCAAGCCCGAGGCCCCGAATCCGCAAACCGCAATGCCCATGGCAAGCCCCACTCTTTTCTTGAACCAGTTGGCCACGGACGCCATGACCACAACGCTGGTGCATCCTCCCGCCCCGAACGCCAGAATGATAAAGCAGACATAAAACATGGTCAGGGTATGAATAGTACTGAGGAGCACCAAGGAAAGCCCCACAACCAGCATTCCAACCAGCATGATCATTCGAGAGCCGTATTTGTCCAGATAAATTCCGATAATCGGGGCGAAAATACCCATTTCCAAGCCCCGAAGAGAGGAGGCAAGGGAGATCTGGGTGTAACTCCATCCAAACTCCTTGACCATGGGGTCGATAAATGCCGTAAAGCTGTAAAAAATGGTCCCCGCCACATACATGCCGGTAATAAAAGAAGCCAGAACCACCCACCAACCGTAGAATATTTTCATGCCCTGTCCTGAATTGTCATGGTTTGAGCGAATATTCGAACCTTGTATTCACCACGCCCATCCCTCATTTCTCATCCCTCATCCCTAATCACTCATCACTCATCACTCATCACCCATCACCCATCACTGTTTTTACAAATATTCCCAATCCAGGCCATTGTCAAAAGGGAATTACCCTTCGGCCTTACGAATTACCGTTCACGGATCGCAGTTCACAGTTCATTCTTTCTTAGTTACAAACTGTTACAACCCGTTACATTCAAGAAAAGACTTCCATTCCCTGGTTTGGTAGGATCGGTCCCAACTTTAAAACCCATTTACATTCAAGGAGGGATTATGCTAAAAAAAATATCCATATTCACTATTGTTGGAATTCTTCTCATCAGTCTTGTGGCTTTTGTCGGATGCCGTCAATCATCAGCCTTGGGACGCACGGCGTTCATGATGGATTATCTCACGGAGATGCTGGATCTCACACCGGATCAACAGGCTCAGTTGAAGCAGTATGTCGGTGAGGTTTTTCAAAAGGGAAAGGAACTGCGGCCCTACAAACAAGAAGTGAGAAAAGCCGTGGTTGAGCAGTTGAAAAAAGACACGATGGATCAGGAAGCTCTGGTTGGACTCATCCTGCAAAACCAAGCCCGGTCGGAAGAAATCATCCGGCTTATCATCCAGCGCACGGCGGACTTCCATAAATCCCTCACCCCGGAACAAAAGGCCAAACTCATTAAAAAAATTGAGGCCTCCCAAATCGCCAGAAAGGCATTCATTGAAAAAAGATTCAAAAACCTCGGAATCGACCCTGCTGATTATTGATGACGATGAACGGCTCAATGCCCTGCTTAAAGGATACCTGAAGGATTTTGGATTCAAGGTTCTTACCGCCGTCCATCCTTCAAAAGGCCTTAAACTGATAGAAGATGAAAAACCGGATCTGGTGATTCTCGACGTGATGCTGCCTGAAAAGGATGGCTTTGAGGTCTGCAAAGCCATCCGAAAGGCATCGGATGTGCCGGTGATCATGCTCACCGCCAGGACGGATCTGATGGATAAGGTTGTGGGGCTGGAGATTGGTGCCGATGATTACCTGACCAAACCTTTTGAACCCAGGGAACTTGTTGCCCGAATCCACGCAATCCTTCGCCGGGCCGAAAAGATTCAAACAGAAGACACTCTTATCTTTGGAGAACTCACCATAAATCCTGAAAAACGGGAAGCATGGTTGAGCGGGACCACTATTGATTTAACCACCAATGAGTTTGACGCCCTTTTACTTCTGGCCGGGAATCCCGGCAAAGTTTATAACCGGGACCAGATTCTCCAGACCTTAAGAGGGATGGACTGCGATGCCTTCAACCGGTCCGTGGACATCACCATGAGCCGCCTCCGACAAAAGCTCCAGGACAATCCCAAATCTCCGAATTTCATCAAAACCATTTGGGGGAGCGGATATGTGTTTATTGGGGGGAAAACATAGAAAGGAAAATCACAGGGATCTTTCACAATTCTCAGGTGATTCTGGCCAGAATGCCTTTAAGATACCCGGTTTCCGGTAAAGCCGCCAGAGCAGGATGATCCGGGCCTGCCGAAAGATGGGAAATCACCTGAAGATCTCTCCCTAATTTTCGAGCTGCAGCAGCCACAAGACCGGAAAACTCGTCTTTTGAAACAGACCCCGAACAACTGAAGGTCATCATCATGCCCCCCGGCCTGACTCGGGACATGGCCTGCTCATTGAGGTGAAAGTACATTCTCAGGCCGGACTCCTTTTCAGCCCGGCGTTTCACAAGCTTCGGCGGGTCACAGATCACCGCATCAAA
>VMSV01000007.1 GCA_013791935.1 Desulfobacteraceae bacterium
ACCACCCCCTTGCCCTGGAAAAATGCGTCAGCCTGGTTAAGAAAATCTTCCTGTTGTTCAACCGCGCCGGGATTCCTGTGGTTCGAATGGGGCTTCAACCTTCGGCAGACCTTGGCAAGGAGGGGACCATCCTGGCCGGGCCTTTTCACCCTTCCTTCGGCCATATGGTTTATTCTGAAATATTTCTGGACCATCTCACGGCCCGAATTGAATCCTTCGGATATCAAAATCAATCAAAACTTTGCATTCGGGTTCATCCTCAAGACCTGTCCGTGGCCAAGGGCCTGAACAACAACAATCTCAGGGAGCTGGAACGGAAATACGGCGATGTTGCCATCCTCCCTGATCCATCCGTTCAAAGAAAATGGGCCGTGATCCATGATGAAGCCCTTGAAATACTGAAATAAGCAAAAACCTATAGCCCGTCCTTGAAGAATTCATTCCCTTCCGAAATCGCATTCTCTTTTGGCGTAAACGCCCTGGGAACCGTTCCTTCCTTAAAACATTCGAAAATCGTTTTTCTGGAATCCGGCGTGGGAAGAAACCCGGTTTCCGCGTCAATCCTTGAGAAAACCACCCCTTCGGGAACTTGAAATACCTGAATGGGCTTGTCCTCCAAAACCCGTTTCATGAATTCAAGCCATATGGGGCTTGCGGCCCTGGAGCCGGTTTCCTCCACCCCCAGGGATTTCTCATCGTCAAAACCCACCCAGGTTCCCGTAACATATCTCGGGGTATACCCCATAAACCAGGCATCCACGAGGTTGTTTGTGGTTCCGGTTTTCCCGGCCGCCGGCCGGTTCAAGGCGCGAACTCTCTGGCCCGTACCGAATTTCACCACCCCTTCCATGAGATTGGTCATGATATAGGCGGTGCTTTCTTCAATGACTTTTTCCCGCTCCATGGCCGCTTCTTCCAGAACAGTCCCATGGATGTCGGTGATTTTCGTGATGAATACCGGTTCTATGAGGTAGCCCATGTTGGCGAAAACCGAATAGGCCTTGGTCAGTTCAAAAAGCGATACGCCGGAAGACCCCAGCGCAATGGAAAGATCTCTGGAAATGGGCGATTCGATGCCCATCTTCCGGGCATACTGAATGGCGTAACCCACTCCGATGTCCTGCAATATCTTGACAGTGACCACATTTCTGGATTCCGTCAAGGCTTCCCGGAACAGGGTGGGTCCGTAAAACTTTTCCTTGTAGTTTTTGGGCTTCCACACAGAATCATTGCCCTTGTCCTCAAAGGCAATGGGCGCATCGATAATCATGGAGGCCGCCGTATAACCCCGATCAATGGCGGCGGCGTAAATAAGGGGTTTAAATGCAGATCCGGGCTGACGACGGGACTGAATGGCCCGGTTGAACTGACTGCTTCTAAAATCCCGGCCTCCCGCCATGGTCTTTACGTGACCGGTATCGGTCTCTATGCAAACCAGGGCGGATTCCGCTTTGGGCTCCTGCTCCAGCTTCACCTGCCACGCCTTGGTCTCCTCATCCCGGCTCACCAATTCCACAAGCACCACATCCCCGGCTTTAAGCACCTTGGATATGCTTCTTACTGTTTGGTTATAATGGGCGATTTCTGTATTGAAGGGCCTTGCCCAGGTCATATCCCGAAGCTTTAAAACCCCTTGCTCTTTACCCATTTGCACCAGGGCTTTTTCACCGGCATCCTGGATATCGGTTACCAGGGCTTTTACGGTAACCCCCGCTTCCAGGGGGGTTTCCTTTATGCTTTCATCAAGCTTTAGTAAAAACCCCGCCCTTTCCTCGGCGCTTACATGCTTCAGAGGCCCGCGATAACCCTGCCTTTTATCCAGGTCTTTCAGCCCGGTTTGGATTTCTTCCGTGGCAGCCTTCTGCATTTCGATATTCACCGTGGTATATACCTGCAATCCCCCGCTGTACAATGCATCCGTACCGTATTTCTTTTCCACATACTGCCTGACGTATTCCGTAAAACAAGGAACATGCTCGATGTACCAGTTTCGCCGGGGCTTGATATCCATTGGTTCATTGATGGCTTCTGTGGCCTCCATGTTGGTGATATATCCTTCAGCCACCATCCGGTTCAGAACGTACACCTGCCTCTGTTTGGCTTTTTCCCAATGTTTGAAGGGGGAATACTTGCTGGGAGCCTGGGGCAACCCGGCCAGAATCGCCTGCTCGGCCAAAGTCAGCAAATCTGCGGATTTCCCGAAATAATTTTCAGCCGCAGCACCCACCCCGTAGGCCCCATGACCCAGGTAAATCTGGTTGAGATACAAAAACAGGACTTCATCTTTGGTAAAGCTTTTATCAATACGATAGGCCAGAATGGCCTCCTTGATTTTACGGGTATAGCTTCTTTCCGGGGTCAGCAGAAAGGATTTGGTGACCTGCTGGGTAATGGTACTCCCCCCTTGTACAATGGAACCGGCTTCCACATTTTTAATGAAAGCCCTTAAAATCCCCAGAAAATCGATGCCCTGATGCTTGTAAAACCGCGAATCCTCAGCCGCAATAAAAGCCTGCTTCATGGTTTCGGGGATCTTGTCCAAGGAAAGAACGATCCTTCTCTCCCTGTAAAATTCCCCGATTTTGCGATGATCGTCCGAGTAGATGGAAGTAATCAGGGAAGGCTGGTAATCCTTGAGGGAGGATATCTGGGGCAGATCTTCGCAGAGATAATAGTAAATTCCAAATGCCGTAAATACCCCGCAAACAACCACCAGAAAAAAAAGCCCGATGACCCACTTCAGGAATTTTCCTCTTGTTTTTTCCGGTTTTTTCCTGGCCCGCTTATATAAAATTTCCGAGGTTTTCTTTTTTCTTTGGAACATAATCAGATGAATTCCCTACCTTTATATCCTTTTCATTGGCTCCTTAAAAACGCGTACATGCTACCAAATATAGCAAGGTAAAGCAAGTGTGTCCGATTGGCCCAGAATGGCAAAAATCAATTGACTATCTCCTATGTTGCTGATATTTAAACTTGTTTTATTACCAACCCATCAAGAGATTTTATAAAGAGAGAGGTGTTTCGTGATCGAACTTGATTTTGACAAGATCGGCGGACTGATCCCGGCTATCGCCCAGGACTTTAAAACCGGGGAAGTCCTCATGCTGGCGTATGTGAACCGGGAATCCTGGGAAGCCACCCTGGCCACCGGCAAAGCCACCTATTACAGCAGAAGCCGAAAGGCCCTCTGGGTGAAAGGCGAGACATCCGGTCATGTTCAATGGGTGAAGGAAATTCGTATCGACTGCGACAACGATACTCTGCTGCTGAAAGTGGACCAGGTGGGAGGGGCGGCCTGTCATACAGGGTACCGGAGCTGCTTTCATCAAAAAGTTGTAAACCAATCCATTGTGGTGGATGGGGAAAAGATATTCAATCCTGAGGAGGTCTATTCAAAATGAGCGCGATCATTAAACTCGGCATTCCCAAAGGCAGCCTTCAGAATGCCACCATTGATTTATTCAGAAGATCCGGCTGGAAAATAAGCGTCAACGATCGAAGCTATTTTCCTGAAATTAATGATGAAGCCATTGAATGCGCCATCTGCCGGGCACAGGAAATGTCCCGGTATGTTGAAAACGGAACCCTGGACGCCGGGTTGACGGGGAAGGACTGGATTGCTGAAAACCGATCCGATGTTCATGTGGTTGAAGACCTTGTCTATTCCAAAACCAGTTCCCGTCCGGCCCGATGGGTTCTTGCCGTGCCCTATGATTCACCCATTCAAACCCTTGAGGATCTTCAAGGCAAAAAAATCGCCACCGAGTTGGTGGAGTTTACAAAAACCTTTTTTGCAAGCCGAAAAATTGACGTTGTGGTTGAATTTTCCTGGGGCGCCACGGAAGCCAAAGTGGTTTCAGGATTGGCCGATGCCATTGTCGAAGTTACGGAAACCGGGAGCACCATCAAAGCCCATGGGTTGAAAATCATTCACCAGTTGATGGAAACCAACACCCAGCTCATTGCCAACCACACGGCCTGGAAGGATCCGGCCAAAAGGGAAAAGATCGAGCAAATGGCGCTTCTTTTAAAAGGTGCTCTTCTGGGAGAAAAAATGGTGGGGCTGAAATTGAATACTCCTGAAAACGCCCTGGAAAGCATTGTAGCCCTGCTGCCGAGCCTAAATGCCCCCACGGTTTCTCCCTTGTATCAGAAAAACTGGTTTTCCGTGGAAACCGTGGTGAGCTCCGATGTAGTGAGAAGTTTGATTCCGAAACTGCTGAAACATGGAGCAGAAGGGGTGATTGAATATCCCCTCAACAAAGTGGTTTAAGTCTTTCAGGGGACAGTATGATCATCAAAAGTGCTGAATTTATTAAAAGTGCAGCGGCCTTGGGGCAATACCCCGATGAGCCCTTTCCGGAGGTTGCCTTTGCCGGCAAATCCAATGTGGGCAAATCGACCCTGATCAATACCCTGGTAAACCGAAAAGGGCTGGTGAAAACCAGTTCAACGCCGGGAAGAACCCAGCTCATTAATTTTTTCCTCATCAACCGTGAGTTCCGATTTGTGGACCTGCCCGGATACGGGTATGCCAAGGCTCCGGTTGCGGAAAAAAAGAAATGGGGACCCATGGTGGAAGCCTATCTTCAATCCCGGGAGGAACTCAAAGCGGTTGTCCTGCTGATCGATATTCGCAGAGACCCGGATCAGAAGGAATTGGATTTCATGCTCTGGATGAACCGCTACAACCTCAATCAGATCTATGTGCTCACCAAAGCGGATAAACTCTCCAAAGCGGCCCAGACCCTTCAAATGAAAGCCATTGCCCGGGGCCTATCCATGGATCCTGAGAATCTGATTCTTTTTTCATCCAAAACAAGAATGGGCAAGGAGAAAATCTGGGAGGCCATTTCAGGGGTTTTAAACCTGAGTCCTTCAGATCCTACCCCTTCTGAATCCAGGAAAAGGTGACGCCAACGAAAACAGTAAATCACAATTTTAAATCAGGCTTTGTGGTGATTGCCGGGGCCCCCAATTCGGGGAAATCCACCCTCTTGAACCGGCTTCTGGGGGAAAAAATATCCATCACCTCGGACAAACCCCAGACCACTCGAAATCGCATTCTGGGTGTGCTGCATCTGGAAAACGCCCAGTGCGTATTGATCGACACGCCGGGAATCCATAAGGCTTCCGGCCCGCTGAACACAAAAATGGTGGAGGTTGCCCTCTCCTCTTTCCAGGATGCGGATATCATTCTTCTGCTCGTGGATGCGACCACTTCTGGAAAAGACGCGCACCAGACCCTGCTTAAAGCCCTTGAGACTCAGAACAAACCGGTTGTGCTGGCTTTGAACAAGATTGACCTGATGAAAAAGGAGGCCCTCCTTGCTCTGATTTCCAAATGGAGCCAAATGATGAACTTTACGGAAATCATTCCCATCAGCGCCGCCACCGGAGATCAGGTTCCCGTGTTGATCAACTCGTTAAAAGGTCTTCTTCCGGATGGACCTCCTTTTTTCCCCGAAGATAGTTTAACGGATGTCTCTGAACGGTTTATTGCAGCCGAATTGATTCGGGAAAAAATCTTTCGCTTAACCGGTCAAGAAATCCCTTATTCCGTGGCCGTTACCGTGGACCAGTTCAGCGAAAATCCCAAGGCCACCCTGGTGACCATCCATGCCACCATTCATGTTGAAAAAGAATCCCAAAAAGGCATTATCATCGGGAAATCCGGGGTGAAGTTAAAACGTATCGGAGAAGAAGCCAGAGCAGGCATTGAACGATTGTTGAATACCAAAGTTTTTTTAAAGCTTTTTGTCAGGGTTGAGAAAAACTGGAGTAGAGACACAAAATCTTTGGCCAAATTCGGGTATTGATGATTCTCTCATTTCATCCGATCTATGAAGGAAATAAAAATATCATCTGCGCCGGACGAAAGCCGGACGCCTCTGATCTGAAGGAGATCCGCAAGGCCAAGGCCGTTATTCTGCCCCAGGGATGCAGTGAAGAACTATACCGCATGGCGGTTGAACATTGTCCCCATGTTTTCCCGAATTATCACACCCGGTTTCTTTATCCCGGCAAGCTCAATCAGGCATCTCTTTTTTCTTTTCACAAGGTTTTATTTCCTGGAACCAGAACATTCTCTCATCTTGAATCGTTTTTAAAGGACAACGGGGAATCCCCCGGAAAGCTTTTTGATTTTCCTTTTGTCTTCAAATTCGATTGGGGCGGAGAGGGGGATTTTGTGTTTCTTGTCCGGTCTCAAACGGATTTTGCCGGGGTGTTGCATCGGGCTGAAAAATATGAAAAAACCGGCCAGAAAGGTTTCCTCCTTCAAAAATTCATTCCCTGTGGAGGAAGATCTCTGAGGGTGGTTGTGATCCACGACCAGTTGATCAGTTATTGGAGGACAAACCAAGGGAATGCTTTTTACGGGAACCTGAAAAACGGCGGGGTCATTGATTTCGACTCTGATCCGGATCTTCAAGAGGCTGGAAAAGAAGCGGTCAAATCCTTCTGTGCGCAAACAAACATCAATCTTGCCGGACTTGATCTCATCTTTTCACAGGAGGAGAAAGACCCCACACCCTTTTTTATTGAAATCAATTATTTTTTCGGCAGAAGAGGCCTGGGGGGATCGGAATCCTATTACAGTCTTCTGATCCGGGGCATTGAATCCTGGATCAAAACCAGAGGACTGAACCTTTAATTAAACCTAATTTGAGCGATTTTCGAGTTTGCCGCAGATGCGGTGAAATCGGAAATCCCGAAGGGTTTCAAAATTTTGACACCTAAAAGATTTAAATCCCTCAACATTTCTCATGGTCGGAATTTTGAAACGCTCAACTTAGGTTAAACCAACCAATCGGAATCAACCCCATGAATGACGCTGGAAACAAGCCCACCTATTTTATTAGCGCGGATGAAACCCATGTGAGGAATGAAAAACAAAAAGCCCGGGACATGAGGCAATCCCAGTGGTGGAAAAGGCAGCTTGCCAAGGGGGTTTGCCACTACTGCAATGAGAACATTCCCGCAAAGGAACTTACCATGGATCACATCGTTCCTATCATTCGGGGAGGGAAATCCTCCAAAGGCAACACGGTTCCCTGCTGCAAGGAATGCAACAGCCGCAAAAAATATCTCCTCCCCATGGAATGGGAAACCTACCTGGAAAGACAGAAAAAACAGTAAACCCCTCTTCCAATAGAACCCGACCCGGGAATTATTAGGCAGTTTTCCTTTGAAGCAGCCCCGGCCAGAACAGCCGGGACTTTGGTAAAGATTTTGATTTAAGTAAATATCAAATAGATAGAACGCACATGGAGTTCTTCGACCCAGTCATGGACTGCCTGAATTTAAGGGCACACCTCTCCTGAATTGATTTGGGAAGTTCCGGGATAAACATTAAACAAGACCATTCCATAGGCAAGGGATACATCCAGAAAACTTGGGAGTGAATTCATGCCCGACCGGGCTTAAATCCGAAGGAAACTCACATGCGTTTTTTTAAAGGCCGTTTTGCGTTCAACAGATAAGCCTTTAAACTGATATCATTAAACCTTCATGACATTTTTAGCGGAAGGACCTCGATCACCCACCTCCACTTCAAAGCTCACGCGTTCACCTTCTGCAAGGGTTTTGAATCCGTTCATGGTAATTGCAGAAAAATGAACAAAAATATCTCCACCTTGTTCCTGCTCAATAAATCCATAACCCTTTTTGTCGCTGAACCATTTCACAATCCCTGACTCCATAACACAATCTCCTTTCGAAAACCCCTTTTGTAGTTACTTTGGGGTGGTGGCTTGAAAAAAGATGCCCACGCGCCCCTCTCCTGGACCCTGACTTGATCATTTTGAATTGAACTGCAAACACTGAATGTCATATACGAAATGATCAGGCTCACTATTAATGAATTTTCATATCCGAATTAAATCCATTGATCAAGCAAGAAATTAAATTAAATTCATTTTTTTCATTTATTGCTAGCCGTTATGAATTATGATAACTTTTTTAACCATCCACAGGAATATTTCAGAATAAAAATGAATCAGGTTTGGCCGATTGAAAGTGTTTGAAAAAATGGGTGTATCAGACGGAAAGCGGATTGGAATCATTGCGGACAGCCACGGCAGACCCCAAGCTATCGTGGATGCCGCAAATTTTTTATATGATTTGAATTGTGACAAAATCATACATCTTGGTGATATCTGCGACACCCTCCATCCTGAAACCTGTGACGAATGTCTTGCTACGATACAAGCCCATGGTGTTTTTGCCGTTAAGGGGAACAACGACCATATGCTGCAATTAAACCAGGAGGGCAATGCCGGCTCGCCGGTTTCAGAAAAAAGCCTGCGCTTTCTTCGAGGTCTTGCGCCGGTGATCGAGACGAAC
>VMSV01000137.1 GCA_013791935.1 Desulfobacteraceae bacterium
AGGGATTCGGCTTCTGCAATTTTTTGAAAGATGTTCAGGGCGGTTTGCTTCACCCGGTCCGACAGGGAGCTGTTCGCTATCAGGGTTTTGATCTGAAGATAATCCCGGATGGGCTGTCCTTTGTCCACCACCACGTCAACGAGCTTTGCACTAATGCCGTTTCTGGATACGGTCTGCTCAACCATATCAAACCCCTGCAAAGGCAAACCGGAGATGGTCTCTTTCAGCCATTCAACAGGCACGCCCAAATCCACTAAAGCCCCCAGGGTCATATCTCCGCTTATCCCTGAAAAACAATCAAAATATGCGATCATAAGGCCTCCTCCACCCTGCCCTGTTTTTGGTTCAGCTTTCATCATTCACCTTTCATCGTTCACTGTTCACTGTTCACAGGCCCTCTCCATGAAGCTTGATGATCTCCAGCAGGAGTTCCCCTGTTTTCGCCATGTCTTCGATGCTCACCGATTCCCTGACCGTGTGCATATCCCGCATGCCCGTCCCCAACACACCCACCATGATTCCTTTTTCAAAAAAGACATTGGCATCCGATCCGCCTCCTGAAATCTTGGTTTTCAGGGATCTGCCCAGAGTCTTTGCCGCTTTTCCGGCCAGGGTCACCACCAGGTCATCCTCCGGAATATGGGTTCTTGGGAATTC
The DNA here is from genome assembly GCA_013791935.1 of Desulfobacteraceae bacterium. Taxonomy (GTDB): domain Bacteria; phylum Desulfobacterota; class Desulfobacteria; order Desulfobacterales; family UBA5616; genus VMSV01. The sequence continues at coordinate 658 of VMSV01000137.1, forward strand.
CTGGATCACAGCCACATCGAGCCCCGGAAGGTTATCCTCTCCCTCGGGATATTCATCCACGACTTTCTGAAAGCAAGAAATCATGGTCCCGGTGACAAGGTCAAGCTTGGCTGGATCATGGGAACGCACTTCCCCCTTGATGGCCACAAGCTTCGGCACCACATTGACGGCATTGCCCCCTTCAATGATCCCGATATTGCAGGTGGTCTCCTGGTCGATGCGGCCAATCTCAAGTTGGCTTATGGCCTTTGCAGCCAGCAGGATGGCGTTGATCCCTTTTTCCGGAGCAGCCCCGGCATGGGCGTCTTTGCCGTGAATTTTGAATTCAAGACGATTTGCAGCCGGAGCCCGGGTAATGATGCCTTCAGTATCCGATCCGTCAAGGGCATATCCAAACCGGGCGGTGACCAGGTTCATATCCAAATATTTTGCCCCCAGCAGCCCGATTTCTTCGCAGACCGTCAAAACCACATCCAGGGGCCCATGGGACAGATGGCTCTCCTTAAGCACCGTTAAAACTTCAATTAAAATGGCGATGGCGCTTTTGTCATCCGCCCCCAGAATGGTATCCCCGGCACTTTTAAAAATTCCATCTTCATAAAAAGGCTTGACGCCCCTTCCGGGTTCAACCGTGTCCATATGGGCGCATAACAACATGGGGCTTACTCCTACATTGCCTGAAAACCTCGCCACGATATTGCCGGCATTGCCCCCTGCCCTCTCCCCTGCCCGGTCTCTAAACACTTCGGCGCCCAAGGATTCGAGGATGAGGGTCAACCGATCTGCAATGATCGCTTCCTCTTGGGAAACGCTGTCCATCTGAACCAGCTCGGAAAAAACACCTGCCATTCTTTTGACGTTTATCATACGGATTCCCTGGTGATCTTATGTTTTCTTTGATTTATGGATTATTAGGAATACAAATATTATGTTGTTATCGTGAAGTTTTCAAGGTGAGTTTGAAAAAACAAACCCATTGACAATCCATAGAAATTTATAATAATTGTTCACCAATCAAAGAAAGAGGAAGTGCGCAGCTTACTGGTGAGGCTCCCGGACTTCAAATCCGGTGTGGGGCGCTGATACCGTCCCGGGTGGGTTCGATTCCCATGCACTTCCGCCAA
>VMSV01000231.1 GCA_013791935.1 Desulfobacteraceae bacterium
CTTCTAATAATCTCAGTAATGCTTTCCAATAGCCCTGTCTTGATAAACCTGAATTCGGTGGTTTCTTTATACTTATAGATGGACTTTTCGTTTGCTATTGCCGTGATCTCTGGTAACCGGCTTTTCGTTTCATTTCTTTGTTCTTCTATTCGATTTTCGACTTTACAGGTATGGAGTGATAGTTTAGGGCAGAAATATCGCGTCAGGTCCCATTCCGGGAGTCGATCTAAATGCCCAAGAAATTCCCGTTTATTCATATCAAAGGTTTCGTTGCGCATGGATCCGATGAATAAAATATCTTCCATGATCTCACCTGTCCCGCTAATACCGAGATATGGACCACCAGAGGTTTTCCAGAGAATCTGATGATTCGCGGTTTTGATGATTTCATATTTTTGAAGCCTGTAAGCGGTTTCTGAGGATTCGGTGACCATAGCCTTTGGACGCCGTTGATCCTTGCTCCCTTGATAATTCCACAACGACATTTCTTCTCTGCTAACCATTTTCCCGCCATCGCTATGAAAAACATCCAATCCTTTGCAATAATAAATTGTTTTCATCCAGGCAGGGTAATGATCCAGTTCATCAAGAAACTCACCTTTCAGGAATCCATGCTGAGTCCTGTTTTCCCCGGGTCCTATGAACAGGATCGTTCCTTTTTTAAAGCACCTTCCTTCCTGAATTGTACCAAACCCAAAATGAGTCTCCCATCTAATTTCCCCCGTGTCGGATTCAATTATCTTGTATTGCCCGATTCTGGATATGAAGGTTTTCATTTTTCTGCCTCACCCCATAGGTCTTAATCGTGCGGATCCATGAGCGATTGATCAGGATCAGGCACAGGTTGGCAATGATCTCAAAGTCGAGCGTTATTGAAATTTCCTTCTAAACCTAATTGGGGATTTTTACAGTATCATCGTCATAATCTCCTCGTTCCGCCCCAATGTGGCAGGCAGCACAGTTGGATAATGACCCGATGGATTTTCGTTTCAATACTTCCGGTTTGATTTCTTTATGTTTATTCCGGATATAAGAGATTTCCGTAATCTGCAAAGGGGTCTGATTGCCGATACTTTTCTTGATCTTTCGGGATGTTTCAGCTGAAGAACTTTCAGCGGCGTTGGTTCTCAGATATTCTGAAATGACTGTTTTTGATTCCGGATCAAGCTCCACTGCTTCACCAAAATGGTCGGAAAGACCGCCAAGAAGTTTTTTCCACGACCCGGACGGCAACAATCCAGGTTGGTAAGCAAAATGGCAGGCCCCGCAATTTTCCACGTATGTTGGATTATTCACTATGCCCAAATTGCCGTGGTCGCTGCCGTGGTCGTTTTCTTCAGAGTTTTTTCTCTGTCTGCTTTGATGTTCTCCCCTGTCTTCGTTATCATCTTCATCCGCCATAGCAGAGGAAAAATGTCCGTTTGCCAATAATAAAAATGCCAATACAAAAATGATCCGTTTAAACGGGCTATTCATATGTCGTCCCTTTCAAAGATTGGGTTTAAAGAGATGGGAAAATCAATTTTTGATTGAGGAATGGTGAATCAACAGAGCCATGAACTTTTCTGCAGGTAGATTGGAGGATAAGGAATGGTTGTGTTGATAAAGTCACACTGATTGTGATTGAAGGAAGGAAATGCATCAGAATATATCTGGAGAATAGCAGGGGTTAATGCCGCGTAGAGGATTTTCGCCTTCACCGATGCGGGGCCACTGATAGTGGATATTTTAGTTTTGCCCTTTTCCAGATCACAGCTTTTGCACATGGAGCCTGTGCACTTTAAATGAAACAGGGTAAATCCCTTTAACCGAGTTTTTGCCCCATGCTCGCAGGTCTGCCCGCAGAAACAGACATTCGATAGTGAGTTGTTGGCGAAAATACCGAATGCCAGAAGCAAGGAAAACAATATGCAATTTGTTTTGTTTTTGATCATCAGGCGATTTCCAAAAAGACGGAGATGAGGTCTTTGATTTTTTACAAATCCATCATGAATTGTCAATTACAACCCTGGCATCTGTCAAAACACCTCTCTTTGCATAGAAATTTGATTTTGAGTATAACTCACCAAAATTGGATTTGTCAAAACATGTCTTGAACTGCTGCTATTTGGAATAAAGTTCAATCAGAGGTAAATCTATATCTTGTGGTCGGGAAGAAATGCCCAAAGGTTGTGATTACATACCAAAATCTAAACACTCCGGTTTTAAAGAGCATGGTTGTTTTGTCCCCACTTAATATAAATTTCAGTCCTTTATTCTTTTGGGTACGGCTTTCGAGGCCTTTTCTCAACTTTTGCCCCTGGCGTCTCCTTTTTAACCTTTGCCTCATACAAATCGCTTGCCCGTTTTCTTGCCCTCGCCAATTCAATTTTATGCTTTTCTATTGCTTCAGGGTCACCGGTTTCAATTTTTCTATTTTTCTCAGCCCGTTTTATTTTTTGGCCATGCCGTGCGGCGCATTTGTTTCTGCAAAACAGCTTTGATTTTTTTGTCAAATTCACAAACCAATCTTTGCATTCGGCGCACTCTTTAAAAGCCATTATCGGAATTCCATTTATAAGATTTAAAAAACTAAGAAGGAAATATTCCACTTCAACACTCGGGTCTTGATACGCTGTTATGGTTGCACCCTTTAGGGATTCGGGAATAAATTTATATGCGATTGCCTTTTCATTTTCCATTTTTTTCTCGTATCTGAGTCCCTCAACCTGGAGCCTATAGTTTATCCCTATTTCTACGCCATTTAAATTTGGATAGAAATCGACCTCCTCTGTCCTTGTCCAATCCCTATCAGTTTGATCAACCACATTGCTGATACGCCCCATCAAATACTCAAAAAAGAACAATATTCTTTTTTGAAACGTAATCAGTCTGTCCGGTGAAATCATGCCTTTTAAATGCGTCATCAACTCAGGTGAGACTGGCTCGTTGCCTTGAGACTCTCCAAGTCGTTGATGGTGAATATGTTTCTGTATAACGCCAGCCATTTCCGCCCTCTCCATATCCGATAGCTCGCTAATATTTTTAACTTTTATGAAATCAAGGAACCATTGGGTTTCATGCTGCTTTAATCGAATATTTATTTGTGGAGTATTGGTCATTTTTTCCTCTCATGTTTCTGCGTTAACGATTTATATTTGTATTGTTTATCCATTGTGAATGTAGATATAATTAAAAAAATCAATTATTTAATGCTTTTTAAACGATCCTCAGTATGCTATTTATTGATCCAATAATAATTTATTATCATTAACACAGAAAAAGAGCAAGGAGGGATCAAGATGATTTTGAAAATTGCACGCCACGTAAAAAACAAAAACCAATATGATTTGAGCAGGGAAACCTGTATCCCGCAATCAAAAATCTCTCTTTTTGAAAACGGGTATCTATCACCAAATGACCAAGAAAAAACAGCGATCGCCAAGGCCCTGAGCGTTGGGGTAGACGAAATTGATTGGTGCCGGAGTGGAAAACAATGAAAAATCAATCGCCAAAAACTTCCCATGTGAAAGTGGACTTATCATTCCTGGCTGAGAAATGGCCATCTGCCATCGTATCTCGCGATCAGGTCGGCAATTTCACCGGAGGAATGATCTCCACAAAGAGGATGGCAAACCTCGACAGTCTGGGTGAAGGTCCTAAGGAAGGTGTTCTCCGGTGCGGGAATCGAAAAATTGCCTACGTCGTCAATCCCTTCCTACGTTGGCTGGAAACACGAATGTCATTGGTGAGGTAAGATGGCCGAGGCAATTTCAACAATCAAAAAAACGATCGATATTTTTGCAGTTGTTTCCGAAGTGGTTCAGCTTCGGAATACCGGTAAAAATTTCACCGGTCTTTGTCCGTTTCACCAGGAAAAAACACCTTCCTTTTTCGTATTCCCGGAAAAACAACGGTTCCATTGTTTTGGGTGCGGCGAAGGCGGGGATGTTTTTGACTTCATTCAAAAACTGCACGGCTTTTCCTTCCGGGAAGCCTTGACTCACCTGGGCATTGAGCGTGGAGGAGTTACACCTCAAATCAAGAAAGAGATCCTCATCAGGAAGCACCGGCAGCAGTTGGTAAAACAATTCCGGGCCTGGGAAAACAAGGCTGCCGATCAAATGGCAATGCTTGTTCGATGCACCAGGTACGTCATGAGTAAGGCCACAGCGGATCATGTTGAACGGTATTCCGAGCTTTGGCACATCCTGCCGGTATGGGAGCATTTTCACGAAATCCTTTGCACGGGCAATGATGAAGAGAAGTATCACCTCTTTAAGAAGGGCCTTTAAAAATGGAAAGCTTTAACTTGGCTGATACCTTGGAAGAAGATTATCGGGAATCCATTGAAAAGGACAACGAATCCTGGGCAGAACCTCAGCCACTTCAATCTCATACGGCGGCGGCGCCATATCCAATTGAGGCATTGCCTGAACGAATCAGACAAGCAGTGGAAGAAGTCCAAGATTTCGTCAAGGCACCCATGGCACTTGTGGCTTCAACGGCGCTTGCGTCACTGTCAACGGCTGGACAAGCGCATATTGACATCGAAAGGGCAAAAAAACTGAGTGGACCTACAAGCCTTTTTTTACTTTCCATTGCTGAATCAGGAGAACGGAAATCAACCTGCGATTCTTTTTTTTCGGCACCGATCAGGGAATACGAAAAAGAACAGGCCGAACGTGTCAAACCCCTGATAAAAAAATTTAATGCAGAGAAATCCATCTGGGACATTAAAAGATCAGCTTTGCTGGAATCTATAAAAAAAACCGTGAAAAACGGTGGGTCGACCGTGGACATTGAGGAAGATTTACTAAACTTAGAACAGGACGAACCCAGAGCGCCACTGTATCCCAAATTATTGCTTTTGGACGAAACTCCGGAATCATTGGGATCTAAACTTGCAACTCGTTATCCCGTAGCAGGTATTCTTTCCAGCGAAGCTGGTTTGATATTGGGGTCTCATGGAATGAACAAGGAAACAGTCATGCGGAATTTAACACTGTTAAACACCCTATGGGATGGCGTAGTTTTTGAAGCCGGACGCAAGGTAGCCGAAAGCATCCGGGTTGAGGGCGCACGATTGACACTGGGCCTTCAAGCTCAAGAAAGTGTTTTGCGGGTTTTTTTCGACCGGGCGGAAGGGTTAGCACGAGGGTCAGGGTTTCTTGCTCGGTTTCTGATTTCATGGCCGGAATCAACAATGGGAACAAGATTTTTTACAGAAGCCCCTGATAATTGGCCTGCCTTGACAATTTTCAACAATCGAATTTCAGATCTTTTGAACATGCCCTTGCCGATTGATGAGGAGGATCAAATTCTTTGCCCGCCAATCATTTGCTTGTCCAATGATGCAAAAGCGGCATGGACCCGATTTCACGACACCATTGAAAGTGGATTACCCTTCGAGCTGGGTGATGTCAAAGATGTTGCCAGTAAATCGGCGGACAATTCCGCCAGGCTTGCCGGACTGTTCCATGTGTTTCTGCATGGGCCTCAAGGCGTTGTTTCCCTTGAAAATTATGAAAGTGCTGCGCAGATCATAAGTTGGCACCTGAACGAATCATTAAGGTTTTTCGCCGAGATTGGTTTGTCCGTTGAAGATATCAATACAACGCGCCTTGATGCCTTTCTCCTGGACTATTGCCGGAAGAACAACACCGATAAGGTTCCGACATCTCAGCCCTTACAATACGGTCCTGTTGGATTAAGAAAAAAAAGCGCCCTTGAAAAAGCGGTTGGCAAACTGGAAGGACTGGAGCGCACCAAAATGATAAAAGATGGAAAACGAAAAATTATTGCCGTTAATCCAGCTTTGTTGGAGGAGGTGTCGAAATGATTCTTCAGGACTTAATGACCAAAGGTTTTCTAACACAGGGCCTTCAAGAGGGTTCTAAAATTAGCAAGATTAGCAACTTTAGCATGGTTCCTATTTCTACCACTAGTTTAAAAGATACTTCTTCTTCTTTAAAGGATAAAAATATTGCCCCTGCTAAAGTTGCTAAAGTTGACCTGCCGGCCAAATGCCCTTTGACGACCTCCGGGCTATGCCCTACCGGGTGCCGGTTTGAAAGTCGGTTCTTCCGGCGGATGATAAATGAAGGGGTTTTGACGATGGGCGGGCCATGCCCGGTAAGGAATGTCTGTTTGTTGGAAAAGAAAGGAATATAAAATGAAACAACCAGTCTTCACGATGAATGAATTTCTCGAAGTAGCGAACAAACAAAACGAAGAATTAAAACAGCAATGCTATTTATCGGATGGTGTAATTGTCTTGAATGTTGGCGCTGAATATTTTGTTGAACTCAAGAGGACCAACACCAAGGCGAAGATTTTAAACTGGGTCCACCACTTATCGGGTAAAAGCTGGATGACCAAGGAGCTTTTGCGGCGGTTCATAGAATTGTCATGTCAGGCAAACCGCCTGAAGCCATGGGGAGAGATATGACGGACCAGGGGGTAAAACTTAAGAAAATCGCGATAAATGGAAACCGCCACCTTAATGTGAGGACAAAATGACTTTACAAGAATTAGGACAGCTTCACTCAAAAAAAATGCCTCCGGCAAAGCGCGAATTAAATGGATTGAGGCTGGGCCACTTTTGCAAGTTGAAAGAGGAGAGTGGTTCATATTTCTGGGTGGTGCTTATCGTCAGGGCCTGGGAAGAACGATGCTTTCAGTGCCGAGTGGAAGCCTGGGTTCCTGGAATGCGGCGAGTCGATCCGGTTTTTTTTGAGAAAAAAAACGTCTTTGAAATTCTTTAACAAAAGGAGCTTAAAATGGCAAACCGAGAAGCGTGCGAATTGTTTATCGAGCAAGAGATTAAATCGAGCCTGGCAGAGGGGAAAAAACCCTATTCCATTGGTAAAGAGTTGGCGGCCTGGGTTGAGAAGATGTTCGAGGTGAATATCAAGCCTGATACTCTTAAAAAAAGGGCTCAACGGATTGAGAAAAACATAGGGACAAATGTCCCGAAACAATCAAAGCCCACTGAAATCATTGAAAATCCAACCCCAGAAATCATTAAAAATCGGCTTCCTCAAGGCGGCGGTGTAAGAAAAGGCGCCGGGAGGCCCCCCGTTATTCCTCCCGTCAACCCCCCTATCGAAGAAGTGTATGTGAGAACAAGCACACAGGCAATGCAGTTTGTATCAATCGCCATTTCGCAAATGGAGAGAATAAGGCGTGAAGACCCTAAGCGGATCGAGGGCCTAAATAAAGTCAAATCATGGATAGAGGATCAATTAAAATTTTAACAGGGGATTAAATGCCAACAAAATTCAAGACTGAATTGAAAGCATGGGTAGGGAATAGTAGGGAAATTTCCTTTAATAAATTTTGCGATCTGGCCCACACCGAGAGGGTAAGAAGCAGAATAAAACAGAGAATCATAAAATAAACAGTTTTAGAAACGGGGGATAGTTATGGCATTTGATAAACGCATTTCAAAGATTGAGGCCATTCTTGAAAATTATAAACCGGCTGGAGAGAGCATTAAAATCATTTTCGCGGATGATCCTGGTTTTGCGGAAAAACTTGAAAAGGACGATACAACCGATCTTCAGAATGGACTAGAACCGGACTGTATAACCATCCATTTTCATCGGCCTCGCCCTCAAGAAAACGCTTAACAATGGAGGGGAATGGAAGAAAATGGAAGATAAATATTTAATTTTATCTGGTAAAAAACAAAGGGCGGTTTTGGCGTTGATTTCAGAGCCGACCATCCAAGCAGCTGCTGCGGCCACTGGAATAGGGGAAACGACCCTGTACCGCTGGCTCCATGACAAAGAATTTCAAAAAGCATTTTATGCAGCAAGGCGCGAAATTATCGGGCAATCAATAACCCGCCTTCAGCAAGCATCCGGAAAAGCCGTCACCACACTGGTTGAGATTATGAGCGATCAGGACAAACCAGCTTCAACAAGAGTGACCGCAGCAAAAACTGTTCTTGAAATGGCGTTCAAATCCATTGAACTTGAAGGCCTGGAAATCCGATTGACTGCCATAGAGGATCGGCTTCGGCAGGTTTTCCAATGGAGTGGATAAAATAAGTTTGAACATCGCTGCTGGTGGCAGTTTTCGACTGGGAGACGGAAAGCATGGGTCGGGATTAGTCGGGAAATCCAACCTGGCAATTTAGTACCTGGTTCAATTCGAGAAAGATAAGCTTTAGGAAAATATGACTCTCATGAAAAAATCCACTATTCAGCCCGAGGCTGAGGATGCCAATCGATTTACCACCAGAACCAAGGAATCCGAGAATGAAATTTGAAACACAGCTTACCTGGGTTTTCTCGTAACCGCTGGATAAAATTTATACTGCATGGAAAATTTAATTTGTAATGTCAGACATATAACCACTTTTACCCACGGCTGATATTTTTACCTTTTGGACGCGTATCTCAGGAACAGCTCGGTGAATATGCCTTCATTTCGCACTGGCTCATTATAGGTGGAAATAAAGATTCTCGACGCGTTTTATGGTTTCTATGTCTTTAATATTAAGCAGATAAAACTATCCGGCGGGGGTTCATTTCTCTCGTCCGCCAAGATTGCAAAATCACCCCTTCTTTTGCGCAACTTTGAGTAACACTGATGATACCCTGGAATTAATCGAGATATTTCTGATGGGCCATTTCTTGAGCCTTTTGCTTGGCTTTGGCAAAATCTTTGAAGGCTTGTTCGGTTCTCTGCTCAAGGGATGCGCGCAGGTTTGCCACAGCTTCCTTGGTTGAAAAAAGGTTCTTCACTTTCCTCGTTTTAATTTTTTTTAATGAGTCCATTTTATCCCTCTTCTATTTTGCAGAGATTGTTAATGTAACAAGAATATGACAATATTTCGTTGACATTAAGGCCAAAGAATTTAAACCTTTCAGGGGCATCCGTCAAGGCATTTCGGTCATTTAACAACAGAAAATCAGGGTAATGGATGGACAGAAAAGCCATTGCATCGCGCGGATTTGCCGTGGCATCAAACAATATTTCCCCCGCAATTCTGCATTCTTTGTACAAAGCTGGGAAAGAAATTTCGCATACCCATATGAATTTAGGCATGGGCATTTCACAATAAACGTTTGCAATACCCAATGGAATCGAATCCCTCCGCCTCATCTTTTTAAAGGATTTCGATGAGGTTAGAAAAGTCCGTGTAACGATATCCTCGTATTTTAAAAGTTGGGATAGCGCATTCAACCCCAACACACTATCCATTAAAATAGCCTCGGCCATTTTTACAACATGCTCAGCTGACAGGTGAATTTTTTCATAAAGTGGAACAATGAAAGCATCGATATCCTCCACCTTGTATTTTGACCAATATCCGGTTTCTGGAATTGGATCTTTTTTACAAATTGAATGATAGGGCAAGAAATTATCGTCATTTGCGATAAAACTATTAAGGAAAATATCGCTCGTGGATGGGGTCGCAGGAACAGGTGTAGTGTAATCCGACGTATGACCGATGATGGTTATGGCATGTGAATGCTTGGTAAGGGCCGCCACAACCGGCAAACCGGATTCCACATACATATACAGCAACTGGTCAAACAGCTCCGGCTGTTGATTCCTAAAATAAATTTCAGGTGAGAACCCGAAATTCGAAAACATTTCAGTTACCTGGGCTGCAGTAAGACCCTTTGATGGAACAAGCCTGCCTAATGAAACATTTTGGGTTAATTGCGTAACCTCATATGGCCATTTTTCTGCATATCGACTGTATCTCTGGCTGAAATAGCGAAAAATCATCCAACATGAGGCATGGGCGCAGACTGTGACGTCGGTATCCTGGCTCATGTAAGGGAAGCCTTTAGCGGTCAATTCCGCCCCAAGAATATGAACCGGATATTCAGAGGTGCAAATGTGCCCGCTAACAAACGGCAATTTGGCAGGGTCAAGAACTGTTCTCCCGATTGGGTTGACACGGTTGGGTCTTAACACGATAAATCCGATGTATTCGTTCTGGTAATGGTCGAGATCGAATGCACTATCTGGTGGTATTTTGCTGCTGAAAAAATTAACCCGGATGGTCTTGCTCGGGTATTGGGCAAATTTTCTGGAAAAAAAATTGAAATAGGTGTCCCGGTAATCGGCATCCACATATCCCTTCTCGATGACCACTGTTCTCGCTGTTTCTTTCAGATAATTATAAATTGATTGAACCGCGCTTAGAGTAATATACCCTTCGCACTGATTCAGAAAATTCCGCCAATCAGCATCGGACTCAAGCTGAATCAGCGCATATTGTTTTTCATCAAAAAAGGCTGCCATTGCGATTGCTCCTTTGTATGACTTAAAGACCCTATTTGCCTATAGATCCCTTTTTCAAATTTAAAAACCACTCCACGTAATCGCCCGGTCGCAACAGGTCAAACGTGTAATACTGCCTCGCGCCATTTCTGTATTCTTTGTCGATATCGGCAATGTTGAGATTCTGCAATTTTGCATTCACTTTCTGAAAATGGGTTTTGGCCCACTCGGCTTTTGCAGGGGTGGCTTCGTCCTGATCTTCATCCGACTTGATTTCCACCACGCGGATCAGGGCTTCGATGCCACGGTTTTGGAGGGTCTTTAAGGCCTCCATGTTTTGAACCGCATTTTGTCCCTCCAGCCTGGAAATGTATTCGTCCAGGTCAATCTTGATGAAAAAATCAGGATTGAAGCTTCTGCGCACACGGTCTTTCCCGGCTTTCCAGTACTCGTAATCGATGCTGTAGAAATTTTTATCTGGCGATTTGATCCAGGCATCAATGTACGCGGAATGTTCGATGAGTGAGAAAACAAATTCCCTTTCCGGAGAATGGGAAACGAAAACGACCTGCTGCGGGCTTTTAAATTTAGAGGTGTTCACCACATAGGGCGGGCGGGTATCTCCGGGGACATAGGTCCGGATGAAATCAGGTCGGGTACGGACATAGTCTTCGGGTTGGAACAAGGCCATCTGTTTGCCTCTTTCCCGTCCGCCCCTCATTTCTTTCAAGTATCCAAGGATAAGCTTATTCTGCTCGTTCAGCTCGCTGTCCAAGTCCTCACTGAGAAAAGCAGCCGCGTCCCTGTCCAGTTCGCTCAACCGGATACTTGTTTTATCCATGTCCCAGGTTCCCACGGGTTGCAGATCTCCCTCGATATTTTCAAAGACCCGCTTTTTTTTGGTTCTGGGAAGATACTGGTTGAAATAGATGTCAATCTGTTTGCGGTTAAGATCCGACAAGTATCCGCCGGATATGCCGGATGCTTTCATGGCCAAGGTAACAATGTCCCTGATGTCGTCTTCCTCGGGGTAGCGGTCTACAAAGGAGCGGTCCCCGAAGTCAAATTCCAGATTTTCAAAGGTCCTCAGTTTAAACCGGGAGTGGATATCATAGACAACTTCATCCACCGTAAACAGGTCCCTCGACAGCTCATAATGTTTTTCATCCTTTGTGCGGATCACCGTGACACCCAGATTTTCATCAAAGGGTGTAAGGATGAGGCTTGTCATGGTGCGGGTTCCTTCTGCGGCATCAGCATCCACAAACCGGACATTGGGCACATAATTGAGGTTGAACAAGGGGAAATGATGGATTCCCCTTCCCGAATCAGTTACCGGGACGGGGATGGACGAAAGATACATGTCGCTTTGGGTGACCGAGTCCAAAAGCTCTTTGATATGATCTGCGAATTTGTCATGGTTCGTAACAGTCAACATGGGATAATCCATCATCATCTGACCATAGGGCACCAGGCGGGGAAGGCGCATGCCTCTTCCCAGTACCTGGGAGATGAGCAGCTTTGAGTTGAACACCCGTTCTTCCATAGGGACGATCTGAAACACGTTGTCCACATCCCAGCCTTCGGAGAGCTTATTCACGGCGAAAACAAACTCAACCGGACCGCCGGTTTTCTTCTGGGCTGTCTCCTCAATATGGTCCAGTTCGGCTTTGTATTCAGATTCCGAAACCCGGCTGACTACGCAGATCATTTTTTTTCGTATGTGATCTGAAATTTCAGAATCCGATCCTTTCGCGCCGTTATGAGTTTTTTCATATGCCGTGAGGAAACGAACAAATTCTTCGCTTCTTTGCTGGGCATTGGATTGCGTGGGGCAGATAAAAATGGTGACGGGTTTTACCCTGCGTTTCCCGGTTTTGTTGTCTCTGTAGGCGTATTTTTCGCTGTTTTCCAGGTGGTTTTTCAGGATCATTTCAAACCGCTGATCCATGGTCAGGACTGCATCCCCTTCTTCGGTTTCCGTGCGGACGTGGTTGTTAATCTGCTTGATATATTTGTGCTCCGTGGCGTCCTTGATGGAATAATTGAAGATGATGTCCGCGAAATATTCATCCTGGTTGTAAGGGGTTCCGGTAAATCCGATGTGTCGTGTAATTTTCCGGTTCGTCCGCAAAAAGCGCATCCAGAGCCTTTCGTTGCGGGCATCCCCCTTTCCCTCGCTTCCTTCATCAGCGTCCAAGACCAATCGGTTTTCTGCAAATTTCAGATGGGAATAGGCGTGATGGATTTCGTCTCCCAAAACCAGAACTTCTTCAGTATTGTTGAACAGGGTGTCATTGATGGAGCCGAAGGTGTAAACCGCGTTGATGTTTTCAATGACGATGGCGTCATCTTCGATGGGGTTATTGTCGTTGAGCAGGTGAATGACTTTTCCCCTGTATTTCTGGGGCAGCTTGCTGTTGAGAGCTTTGTTCGTCATCAAGTTCTTGAACTTATCCCTCAACCCCTGTTCGATGATGGTGGAGGGTGGCCCTAAAACCAACACCCTGCGGACCAATCCCATCACTATGGAAAGATAGGCCACGGCAAACATGACATAGGATTTGCCTGTTCCGGTGGCCATGTGCACCACACCGGACAGCCTGTCGGGCAAGGGGAGGTGGCGCAGAAACAAATCCTTGTTGCCGAACCGGTGAGGGATTTGGGGCTTTTGTCTGTAATTTTCCTCGGCAAGTCCAATAACGGATTTGTAGGCCCCGCCCCAGAGATAAATCATCACCCGTTTGATGGCATCGTATTGATATTCCCGCGTACCGGTCAACGCATGAACATATTCCTCAATATCGGAAAAATTGAACTTATCGTAGTTGCAGCGCCGGATATTAATATCCAGGGTGTGGTCCGACAGGTTCATCCGTTGAATGGCTTTTTGCCTTTTGGGTGTTTTGGCCATGAACGATCAATCCTTCAAAACAAACGGTTTGCTCTCGTTTCCGTGCCGGTCGATGGCAATCACAGCCACGCTGGAGGAAAGCCCGGTGATTTTAATTTGGCCCTTGTCATCGATTTCTTTCGCAAAAACAGTTTTCTCCATATCAAACACTTCCCCGTCATAGTCCGCATCGATAAGCAGCATGGCCAGTCCATCATTCCCCATGTACCGGTTGCCTGCCCTGTCCAGAAGGGTGGTTTTGAAGTGGATAATTTCCAGGCCGGATCTGTTTCTTTTCACTTTGATGTCCACCTCGTTGTTGAAATAGAATCCGGTGGAGCTGATCAGGTTGTTGACATTTTCCTGGGAACTGGGCTGCTCGTGGATCTGAAAATTCCTGGAAACATCCTCCAGAATCTTGTAGGGAAATTTCAGCAGTTTAAACCGGACCGGCTCTCCTTTTTCATTTTTTATTTCCGTGTTGCCCACCACCGTGCAGGTCTCGGGGGTGATGATGTAGTAATCACCTTTAAGCCTGCCTCCGGACTGCCGGAGGATCTCTTTTAAGTAATCCTCATCGATCCGGACACTTTTCAGATAGGCATCATCCCACACCGGATAGACTTCAACGGGATCGCCGTTTTTTTCCCCGTAAATGTTTTCCAGTTTGTATTTGGCGTTCAACCCCTTTTCATCCCGGGGAAGCTGAAATAGCCCCAACACAAAGTCGATGTAGGCATCCTTGTTTTCCCTCAATTTCATGATCCGTGAAAAATCATAGGCCCCGCAGGACACCACACAAAAGGGGTTCGGGTTCTTGTTGTATTTCTTTTGTTTCGACCCTTCTATTTCCAGGGCATTGGATTCCTTGATTCTAAGAATCCTTTTCTGCATGGTGTAGATGGCGTGTTTTCCGAAGTCGCACATGATCCAGCGACGGCCGAGTTTTTCGGCTACTGCACCAGTAGTTCCAGTTCCCGCAAAAACATCTATAATTAGATCTTCTTTCTCCGAAGAGGCGGCAATAATCCTTTCTAAAAGCGCTTCTGGTTTTTGTGTTGGGTAACCAATCAATTCTGAAGACTGGTTGTGTATTTTTCTAACATCAGTCCATATATCTTGAAGAGTAACGCCTTCATGTTCGTCAGCATAATTTTTTAATCTTGGGACGCCTTTTTTGGGCCAGTGTATTTTTCCTTTTTTATCAAGTTCGTTTAGTTCAGTTGGAAGATATGCCCAGTGTCTTCCTTTAACCGATGGATTGATCTCTTTCCAAGGCTGGCCAGATTCTCCATTTTTCGTCACACCCGCAGCAGTCAAATCCACACGGGCATATCTCCTTCCCGTTCCTTCTTCTATTTGATCGTAAAACATCTCAATATATTCTTTATCAGGTGGCGTCTTGATAATATTCCATGTTCTTTTATTGCTTTTGGAATAGTAAAGAAGAGTATCATGGATTGCACCATATTGGTTCGCATCATTATGGGCATAAGTGCGCTTCCAAATAACTTCATTTATAAAGTTCTCTTTACCGAAAATTTCATCCATTATAATTTTGATATAATGGCTCATCTTTTGATCCAAATGTACATAAATACAACCATCGGGAGCTAATAATTCTTTTATTAGAAATAGTCTCTCTCGTAGACTTTCTATAAATTCTGAAGATCCAACTTTATCTGAGTAACTTTTTATTTCACCTGCACCCTTAAATTCACTTTTTGTTGCGAATGGGGGATCTATATAGACAAGCTTAACTTTCCCCTTTACTTTATCCTTTATCAACAAATCGTTATTCTGATAACAAGTCTTCAAAAATTGAAGATTATCCCCCTGAACGATCAGGTTGTGCCAGGCGGATTGGTTTTTCTGCATCTGTTCGAAAAGATCAAGCTGGGTCTGGCCGGTGGGATTGCCGTCCTTGAAACACCGCTCGACCTGAAGCGGTGAACCTGCATCCACCAGAAGGGTCTGGTTCAAAATGGCGGCTTCACTGCGCTTGCCCGAATATTCAAGGGTGACAATTTTGGCCCGGTCCAGGGCTGCTACATCGAATTTTTCCGCCAGATGGGGAAACAGCTTGGTCATGAGTTCCGGCGGCGGTTCGGTTTCCCGGTTGATTGCATCAATAATCTTTGCTTTTTCATCATCGCTTAAGGTGATCTTTGTCATGGTTAACTCCGGTGGGGTTAATCTTCAAAGGCAAGGGCCAACATTCTGTCCAGCACATCCACGCTGGTTTGCCCCGCTTTTTCCGGTCGAAGGTTGAACTTGTTCAGGCGTAAAAAACGGTAACCGTAGCTTTCCAGTTCAATCTGCCGGTTGATATCATAATCCAGGTATTCAAAGGAGAAATTGTGTTTGGTGACGATTTCAGGGTTTTTGGTGTGGAATTCCACGCCATCGTATTCCAGGATCAAGGACTTTTCCTTTCCCTGGCGCGAAAAGGTCATTAAAAAATCCACACGGTATTTGGGAATCTGACGTTGAAACTCGGCTTTGATATAATCTCCGATCTTGAACTGGGGAATGATGTTCAGATTTTCCCGGTGGGTTCGTACAAAATCCGTGTTCAGCAAAAGTTGATAGAGATTCTTTTCAGCAGGCGAGTCGAAAACATTCGGGTCTTCCACAAAAAAATCGGATTTACTACTTTCCGTAAGCAGCTTTTCATAATGTTTCAGGGCATCGCCGAGCCGGGTTGCGCTGAAGTCGGGAATGGGCATGCTGTGAACGAAAATCATCGTATCCTTTGCACGGCTGAATCCAACATTCAAGCGCTGCATTTTCAGGCTTCGGATCGTATCCGCCGTTCCATCCACTACCGGATAGATGGACTTTAGATCCGCATTGGCGTATTTTTTGTCTTCCACAAACGAATAATAAACCAGGTCCCGTTCCTCCCCCTGAACATCTCCCACAAACCAAACAGCAAGATGATGATTTTTAATCAGTTCCGGCATGTTCAACCGAGTTCTCAGGGCTTGCTCCATTCGGGTCTGTTGCTCCCGGAAGGAGGTGATGATCCCGATGCTCCCCCGGAAGCCGTTTCCGATGCGGGTTTTCATGTCTTCCACAATGGCGTCGATTTCGTCCAGGTTGACGTTTCTGCCTGAATTGCCTTTGGTTTCCACGAAAATGAACTGGAGCACCTCCTGAATGGGTTTGGTGCGAATCCGGTTGACCATGAGCTCCAACTGGGAGGGTTTGTAAAAAACCTCGTTTGAATAATCGATGATCTCCGGAAAGCTCCGGTAGTGATCCCTCAGCGAGGTTGTGTAATTGGCGACTGCCTTGCAAAAATTAAGGGTGGAGGTCCGGATGTCAAAGGTCTTGAGCCAAAGGATGGCCCCTTCACCAGCCCGGGGACTGAGGACGGGGGACGTTTCCAGGTCTTCATCATCGATTTCCCTGGAGATGTCTTCCATCAATTGCCGGGTTTCTTCTTCCGAAGGTTGCACCTGATAATCGTGGCTGTAGGCCGCGACAATTTCCCTGAAATAACTGGCCGAATATCTTGAACTCACGTTCACCGCGCTCACCGCGCCGTATTGATACTCATCACCGAAAACCACCACCTGTTTGGCCCTCAAAATCAGGGAAATGGAGTTGGCGATGGACACCTGGGAGGCTTCATCGATGATCAGAAGGTCGATCATGTTTTCTTCCATGGGGAAGAAATTGGAAATCGTATCGGGCTCCGCGATGATGCCGGAAATATTTTCCAGCAACACATGAGCTTGCTCGGATGTTAAACGTTTGCCTCCTTCAATGCAGACTTTTATCCTCGCCACATGCCCCAGAAAATTGTTCAGATTTTTCAAGCGCAGGTCATTGAGGTGCTCCACCTGTTTCTGTTTTTGAGCGCCATAGTCTTCAAAATCTTCTCGACCCCTGGTTGGGGTGTTGGATTCTGCTTTCCCGGACAGGGCAAAATGAAGCTGAATCCAATTCCACAGGTCCAATTCCCGGAGGGTTAATTCCGAGAGTCGGAAAAGGGAGGCCAGGTTGTCCGGTGTAACCTGCATTTTAAAAAGCACGGGACCATAATGGGTGAACAGATTTGAAACAGAATGAAATAAGTCCACGCTGAATTCGCCGACGGAATCCTTGAGGATCTTCAAAACAGCGTGAATTTCAGAAAGGGCCAAATCCTTTTGCGTTTGGAAACCACGGAATTCGTTGAGGAGGTCCAGGTGTTTTCTCAGGGAAACGGCAATCGTGATATCCGGTAGGGCGCTTGAGATATCCACCAGCGTGAGGTCTTTGGAGAAAACACCCTTCAGCCTGGCGATATCTTCCAACAAGTTTGCATATTCAAGGCTTTTCAGGGAATTGATCCAAAGGATGCGATCGGGTTCCGGAGAGACTTTGTTCAACAACTTCTGAATAAAGGCGCTTTTGATGTCAGACGGGCTCAATCGGTTCAAGGGAACATCGGGCTTGAACACCGTCAAGCATTTTTCCAACAGTTCCGAAAAAGATAAAGGGATACTTTGAGTTTTTATCTCAATATCGGCAATCTTACCGGCGTGGATATTGATTTCTTCGCAGGCCTTCAAAAACAACGGAATGTCCGATTTCCGTTTGAGGAGAAAGTCCATGAATGAAATATCAAAGCCCTTGAGATTTCGGGTGATTTCCCGGGAAGCAAACCGGGCCAGGTCTTCAAAATCAATTCTGGAACCCATCGGTATGCGGGGCAGCAGGGTTGCTTGTTCCGAAAGGAGGCCTTCTTCAATCAACCCGGCCTGAATGCGTTCGAATTCGAAAAGGTCCTTGATGATCGCCTCATACCGGTCGGAGGAGGACAGCCTGTTTTGAAGCTTTTCGGCAAGCCGGGTTTCACATGCCGAAAGGTCCTTTTGTGCGGCGGAGTCATTATATTCGTTTGCACGATCACCAGCCGCATTGATGACGGAGTTTTGAAGGGTGTTTTCAATGGTATTCAGGGATTTGCCGTTTTTCCCCATACGAACGATGGACGGCTTTGCCTTTGGATGCAAATCTTTGAATTTATCGGTGAGCATCCGATCGATCACATCCAGCGCTTCCTTTTTATGGGAAGTAATAACAACGGACCTGTTTTCCTGGTTGGCCCAATAAATCAGGGCGGCGATGGTGTGGGATTTTCCCGTACCCGGCGGCCCGTCGATGACGATGATTCTGTTCTTGGGATTGTCCAGAGATAGTAAAACCCTTTTTTGGGAACTGTTCAGGTTCAAGGGGTTGTCCGAGATGAAACGCTTGGGGCTTTTTAGCGGAAAATGGTCGTTATATTGCTTGTCCACAGCGTCTTTCGTGTTTTCAACATTTCCCCCAATGTATTGGGAAATGAATTCATTAAACTTGCTTGAGCCGCCCGCAGCAATCAAGGTCATGATTTCCGAATAGTCTAAAAGCTTTTTGTCCTCCTTGCGGACAACCTGAAAGCTCATCCGGCATTTAATGTCGGGGTAGATATTATCAGGAGCTGTGATTTTCTTGAACTCGGATTCCAAAACAAAAGGCTCGGTCCAGCCGTATTGGGCCTGCAGGAACACTTCGATTTCCCCGAGGCCCCGAATCGCATTTTTCCATGTGGAGGACCGGGAGGTAGTTAGAACCGAGGGAAACTTGAAATAATTTACAGCCGGAGCGTTGATGAGCAAAAGGTTCCGGGGAAAGGATACGACGATTTCCTTGTTTGCAACCCCGAATTCCACTTCCACAAAAAATATGGGGTAAGATTCGGAAAGGCCGTGGTCATCTTTCTTGTTGAGTTCGTGAAAAAACAGATATTGGGACCCCGTGGCGTTGAAGCGGGCGTACTTTTGAATGAGGATGAACAAGTCGTATAAAACCACATCCTCGATATTTTCCCGGAAATATTGAGTCAGCTTTTGAAAATACTCCGCTTCACCAGAGGAACCTCCAGCCAGTAGCTGGAGCGCATCAAAATGCCGGTTCAGGTAGTGGGTGGGGTTGAAAATGGATGCCGGAACATGCTCAATGCCCATCTCCTGCTTGAGACCATCAATATATCTATCCTGAAGATCAATTAAAACGGTCTCGATTTGTTTTCGAATGGCCCGGTTGTATTTTCGGGTTCCTTCCCGGAAGGCTTTCCGACGGAGCTTGTCATCGGGTTCTATTATAACAGAGGCATCAGCGGCCTGAGTTCCATCTTCAGAAATCAGGGTCGTTTTTTGCTGCTCGTTTAATTTTTCAAATTCCTGTGCGATGCAGGCACTTAGAAAGAGTGGATCAAACTTGCCTGAAAGTGCCTTTTCAATTTCAATCAGGATGTCTTCACCCGAAAGGGACAGGGTGTGTTCTTCGGAATGGATTGAAATCGAAGTGTTGGTTCCCGATTTTATTCGCTCGAAAATCTCCCGGGAAAAAGCCCGGAACAAGGCCAGGTCAAGGGTCAGTTCATCATTTGTCCAGCGGTAATTGATTAAGGTGCGAAAGTTGAACCGGGTTTCGGTAAATGCAGCAAAGTAATTGAGGATGCTTAAAGGAAGCCTGTTATTATCAGCGGAGGTGTCAGCCATTTCCCTGCCATGTGGATATTGGATAAAGTGTTAAGATAGACCTAATAAAATCATGAATTGTATAAAATTACAACCTTATGTGACATGTAATGATAATTTTTCACATATTGCTAAGGGAATAGAAGGAAAAAAGATGAGATTATCATAAAATAAATTATATTAAAAGGAATGGTGACAGGGCTGTCCGGGAGTTGTATTGATCTAATGATTTTTTATGAAGGGGGCTGTCCGTTTCATTTATTGAATGTATTTCGAACTACTGTTTATTTACGTCAAAAATCTGAGATATCAAAAACAGATATCAGGTACGGTTGAACCACTGATAAGAGAATAGTATGCCCGCCATTCCCCATACTCACAAGTGCTATGTGCTTAAAGGTTTCAATAGTTCCGGGATTTGTTCTCGCCATTGCAATTGCTCTTGAACGTCCCGCCTTTCCTTGGCCAGCCAGGCAAGAATTTGGCTCACATCGAACAAATTGTCGCATTTTTTCGGAGAGCCTGGGACATGTTTTGTTTTTTTCATGAGAATGGTGGTTGGCTGATTGCCTTTGTATTGCCCTAAGATCTCCCCATCAAAACCTGTCCGGGCAATACAGAATGCTCTGGCAGCCGCCTTGAATCCCCATTCCTTTTTCAGGTTTTCGTTTACCCAGGAGATGAGACTATTCGGAGATATTGCTTTTTTACGCCAATCTTCAAAATTTTTCTTTTCAGTATCTGATTTCTTTAAACCGGCATTAAGGACATTTTGGACATCTCCAAGCTGAAGTTCGCCTGCATGCCTGTAGCGAATATCTGATTGTGTTACTCCGATGATGAGACCGTTGCTGCAAACGAAGCGGAACCATCCTAATAGAGCTTGAAATCGGGTGCTTCCATCAACTGAATTGAGCAGCTCCATTCTTAGAGCCATGGGATAACCATCACCCGGGTCGAAATTATACTGCGCTGGCAAGCAAAAGCTGAGTTCCATCCTCTCACCATATTCGGTAATATTAAGGCTGGCTTTCACCTCGGAGGCGGGTATTTTGGAATCTTCAAGTGCTTTTGTGGCGGCCTCAAAGACCTCCTTATGCTGAACGAGAGTGTACGCTTTTGAAACCACGCCGATGGGTACATAGGATTGATCATCTCCGAGTGGTAACCTGACAATGGTATCAAGTTTTTCATTTAATCGGGATCGCTGATTATCGGGTTGGGTTATGGCAAATGTCCTTCGTTCAAAGATAGGGATTTGCTCATAGACATCGGTCAGAGTCCCTTCCCTGTAGATGATACCTGAGTTTAACCATTTGGAACCCGATCCTGAATCGAGCATTTCAGAAGTTCTTATCATGGACACCTCAATATAAGGGAAATGGTTACCGCCAGCTCAAAATAATGCACTGTAAACGGTTGGAGTTCCATTTCTGAAACAACCCGTTTGGACGCATGAATATCCCTTCAAAATCACGAGACCTTTTTTTGATTTTGAATTTCAGGGGCATCTTTTTTCTCTTTCTCTTCTTCAAGAGATTTTTCAAAATTTCGGACGGCATTTTCAAGATTTTTATCTGCCAAATGACTGTATCTTTCCGTTTGGGAAATAGAACCATGCCCCAACAATCGCTGGACGACGTAAAGAGATTCCCCCTGCTGAACCAGCCATGAAGCGAAGGTATGCCTTAAAGTATGGAATATTACTTTATGCCGCCGATCTATGTTTTTCGGATTAAGCATTAAATCATCAACGGCCCTGAGAAAGGTGTTTGATATTTTCCTTATTTTATTTCCATTTTTATCCGGAAAGACCAATTCATCTGATGGACCTTTCTTTAATCCTTCGAACATGGTCGAAATTATTTTGGTCATTATCGCTGTTCGGTTTTTATTGCCTTTTGCATCCATGATGTGGAGGATTCCCGAATCCCTATCCACATGTCCCCATTTTAATCGAAAAATTTCAGAGGCTCTAAGTCCACAGTGCAGCGATAATAAAGCCATATTGTGAACCTGTTCACTTTTATCCTTAAGCTCAATAAGGAGTTTATCGGCCTCATGATGTGTTAAAAATCGAATTCGTTTGTTGTCAAATTTTGGCTTTTTAACCATTTTCGTCGGCGATTCACGATCAACATAGTTATCACGGCGAGCCATATTCCAGGTTTGACGGAAGGTCGCGAACACATATTCAATGGTTCTTGGTGATTTCTTGGCATCAATCATGTTCTTTTTGACTTTTTCCAGGTGCAAGGGATAGATGGTTTTTAAGGCCATTTCGCCAGTGACCGGTTTTAACCAATTTTTGAAATGTTCATTTTCCTTTCGATAGCTCTCGGGTTTTTTGTTTGCCTCGGCAATGAGGTAATAATGTTTTTCAAAAAAGGTGCTGAAGGTTATGGCATCGTGGGCTTCTTTTTCTTTGACCGCTCTTTTTTTCTTTTTTAATTCATCAGCTTGCTCCCGCTTTTCAGACATTCGTGTGGGTCCATTGCCCAGCTTGAAATTGTTCTTTAATTGGGTTAACTCAAAAAAGGCCTTCTCCGCAGTCCATCCCTCAGAAGCCCATCCCAAAGATTCCTCGGTTCTTTCTCCATCCGCTTGAAATCGAATTACAAAATATCGGTCTTTTTTTATCCCGTGTTTCCTTGCAGGATGCTCCCTAAATCGAACGCCTTTGTATTTTGTGGATTTCCAGGTATATTTCATTTGTCCCCACTTTGTCCCCACTTTTCATAGGAAATAAGGTGTTTTTGAATGATGTTATGGGAAGGATACTAAACGATAAGTTATCGTTTAGTCAATATTATTTTTATGCAAAGGGATTTTATGGGAAACAAAGTAGAAGGGACTGAAAATCCCCGTGTCGGCGGTTCGATTCCGTTCCTCGGCACCATTTAAAACTAAATAAAATAAGGGAGTTGGCAAAGCAGCCAAAGTCCCTTTTTTTATGCCCGTTTTTGCTGTTCGTGACTCCGTGCGAGACTTTTTAATTTTCGAACTGCAATTCATAGTTTTTCTTCCATTTTCTAACCGCGTTATCACTGACATTGTATTTCTTTCCGGTCCCCACAAACCCAAATTGACGAATCTCTTTGCACAAGGCTTCGTAATCCGACCGGTTGGCTTTTCGTAACCAATATTCCTTGGGCAAGTTGGTGGGCCGATCATTGTTTTCCGGAAGGGGTGCGGCAAAGATATCCACCTCTTCCAACCGGTTCATGGCTTTTCGCTCGGCTTCCCCTATGGAGTGCAAATACCGCTCCGTGGTGCTCCGGTTTTCATGCCCCAGAATCCGCTGGATCACTCCGATGGGTATCCCCAGATCATCCAATATGGATGCGGTGAGGTGTCGGAATGGATGAAACCGGAAATGCCGGACTTTTGCCTTTTTACAGAGGGAGGTCATTATCCCTTTTCGTTCCTTGTACGGTCCGGAAACTTTCTGTTTTAATTTCCGGTCCCAGTAAGTGTGCCAGAACACCCAGGGTTTTTCCGGGTCCCGGTGTTTATGTCGATACACCAGGATGTCGTAAAGCTTGGATACCATGGGAATGTCCCTGGGCTCCCGGTTGCCGTATCGCTTTTTCCGGGTCCAGAGGGTTACATACCGGTCTTCGAGGTTTACATCCTCCCATGTCAGTGAATTGATCTCGTTCATCCGGGCGGCGGTGAGCAGGATGCACCATAGATAATCCTGGGTATCGGGATCTGCAGCTTGGATCACTTTGAGCACATCTTTTTTTGGCGGCACATAGCGCCGGGTTCGGTTTTCCGGCAAAAAATCAATGCCGTCGGTGGGGTTTCCAAAAATCAGCTTTCGCTTGATCCCGTAGTTAAACAGCGCCCTTAAATATCTCAGGTCTTTATTGGCTGTGTAAGCTGAGATTTTGGATCGCTTCAGGATGTGGGCTTCCACCATGTCGTTGGTGATTTCACCGCAGGTCAATCCTTTCCAAACCTTGATCCACCGTCGCACATGATAACATACGTGCCGATAATGCTCTTCCGAATGGTACTGTTTTACATAATCCAGCCGCTTATTCGACAATGTCAAGAAGGCCATGTCGGTTCGGGTCTTCTTTATTGGTGCTGGCTGCTGCTCCGGATTTAGAATTTCCTCCTTTTTTCTGGCTTCGGCCTGCTTGGCCGCCTTTTTGGTTTCGAACCAGGCTTCCGTGTGCCGGGTTCCTTGAAGGATGAAGTCGTACCGCCATCCTTTCCCCTTTTTGAAATATATGCTCATATAGGTCCTCCTTCCCGGGGAAGAACAGGGACCCTCCGAGCTTCCGTGCGCCCAGTAACTCAGCATTCTTATATACCCAGCTGAGACTTTTTTGCATAAACCGGACAACTTCCTCAGGCCTGAGTATATTTTTATCTTGATCCACTGTCAACGCTCCATAATCTAGAAATAAAATCAGATATTATCCGTTGATTTCCTTCCCACTTGATGGGGGAAGGTCAGGAGGGGGTGACCTCAACCTGTCACAATTCAGAACTACTTTAAAATGTGATAAATCCTTTCTTCTGAATTATTAATAAGCGGAGAGTTAAATTTTGGCGGCTTTACCGATTGGATATTATAGAGGTAAGAAGGATTTCATTACCTTCGATTGTTGTTTTGCTTTGCTCATAGAAATATATTTTCTATGAATACCATATGGTTGCGTGAAAATTTTGTCCCAAAACGAAACAACTTCATTTTTGGGACAAAAAAGAAAATTGTGAAAATCAGCCGTCCCAAAAATATAATGTATAATTTGGGGGCACTGGAACCTGGAACGAAAAAATGAAAGCTGTTAATTCTATAATAGGATGGCGGTAAAATTCTTTCCCTTAAAATTTTACCGATCTCTTATTATATCTTTAAAAGCCGGAATCGGCTTTGTTTGCTCATGGAAATATATTTTCCATATGCACTAATATCCCAAAAGTTGAGAGTGCAGTAGCTTCAAGGCGATCAAGGTTGAAGCTGTAGCGCTTTACTGCAATGCCTTGACAACGAAGAAGATGCGGTGCTCTCGGCTTTCCTGAAAGGTAAAAAACAAAAATGGATATTTTCAAATCAGGGTGCCATTCAAAACTGTGTCTCATAATAGGCTATAAGCGGGCATGAATACTGTGATCTTTTAGATTCCATGTAATGTTTTTTATGGGATACTGGTGTTGATGCAGCCCCTCAAGGGGACAACGGACACGTAAAAAACACCTTTGCGGAGCCCGATAACCGTTAGATAAAGCGATTGATCCAAAATATTTAGTTCCCGAATATTTCGGATGCCTCATATGCGGTGTTTGTTAGCTTTTGCTCGGGAGATCGTTTTATCGGTGAATGGGAAAAATTGCAGGGTAAGATCAAACAGGATCAGTGCGTCTTTAAGTTACTCATAATTTCAATTTCCGGTTATAGAAAAATCCTATCCAAAAATCTCTTCGTATTTTTGCTCAATTGTTTGAATCTCGATATCCGTCAATTTTTCGAATTCTCTTTCTCTTGCCCGTTTGGATAGCTTACCGTTATTTTGGGCCAAAAAGCGTATAAAAAGATCAACGAGTTTATCAGGCATATCGATATAGTTTTTAATGAACTCATTAAGCATATCGTATTTTTTAAGATATGCGACTTCCTCAGGAAGCGTTTTATTTACTGTTTCCTCAACGCATTCAAAGAAAAATTCGGCCTGTTTTGTTGCATCAAAATAGCGATACAGATCTATGGTTTTGTTAAGAACCTCAACATTGTTTTGTTCTGTCGGTCGCCATTTAATCAAATCAAGCCTCGGTTTTGAAAAATGCTCCAATATTTTTTTATATTCCTCTATGCGGTCTAAAATGACGGCGGACACCGGGAATATCAAACCTTTTGGGACAAAACGTTTCTCAGCTAAGACATGATGAAATAAATAACGATGAACCCTGCCATTTCCATCTTCCAAAGGGTGAATAAATACAAAACCAAAGGCAAGGACAGTCGCCAATAAAACAGGATCAAAATTATCCTTACAAAGAAGCTCATATGTTTCGATTAGGCCGCCCATAAGCGTTTTTAAATCACCAGGTTTTGCAGAAATGTGATCCGGCATCGGCATGCCTGTTGAGCGGTCATGTTGCCCAACAAAACCGCCTTCCATTCGCAGTCCCGGCTCAAGAAAGCGATTATCGGAAATAACAAGTGTCTGCAGATGTTCCAATTCAGGAATACTGAGGTTGCGTTGCCCGGCCTGGCCGATTATTCTTCCCCATCGTTCGATGCGATTGTGTGGCGGGATTTCCCCTTCAATAGTGTAAGAGGCTTTTGAATCTTTAAGTAACAGAAAGGCCGCGGCCCGGCTTAAAAGGTCGGGATGGGTCTGGCCTATATTTTCTACAGCTTTTTCTGATAGTGCCTTCCCTATAAATTGCTCAAGCTTCACTGTTTTTCGGATCAGAGGGCAAAAATGGCGTGTCCCCGGCAAATTATTGCGAACCCGATGGCGCTTGGATGGATATGATTTGCCTTCAAATTGCAACTTGCCATCGATGAGGGGAACGTAATTTCCTGCGCGTGCATCGTCAATATCCAGTTGGTCATCGCATAGCCACTCCCACAAAAACCACAATTTCCGGCTATAGCTGCCCGTTGGCTCAGAACGAATTATCTCCTTGATTTCTTCGGCATCAATATCTTGAAATAATGCATTGAGAACCGCCAGGTCAATGCCTTCATACTTTAGTGCAAAGACCAAGTGCCCATGAAGCGTATCTTCCGGTTTATGACGGGGTGTAAATATATGCCAACGCTCATAATCGTATTTTTTGTGTTTTGTCCCCACCGCGCAAAGATGATCCGGCAGAGGGATTGTCAGATCATGAGCCTGAATTAATGCGGAATATCCAGCTAAGCAAGCCCCTTCTTCCAAAGCCGGGAAACCATGAAAAACATTTAAGCTCTGTGAATATTGATTATAATTTGCCATATCTATGAATTGTATTTATAGTTGTGAAAGGTGTTATGGCATGAAAAACAATTATTGTCTATGAATTTTAATTAAATAAAAAGGTTTTTATGAAATATAATTCTGTTTTGCATAAAATTGTTGTCACAAGACGTCACGGAGATGAATATCAAAGCCAATGACAAAATACTCTCTCTCATCTATTTGCTTTTTCGAAGCCAAGTAAAAACATGATCAGCGACAATTATAATTGTCGCTGATCAGCTTCTCCAATGGAATGGAAATAGCGCTCCGTGGTGCTTCGGTTTTCATGCCCAAAAATTCGTTGGATCACACCGATGGGCACCCCCAGATCATTCAACACGGATGAGGTAAGATGCCGGAACGGATGAAACCGGAAATGCCAGCCCTTTGCCTTTAAGCATAAGGTGGCCATGATCTTTTTTCTTTCCTTGTAGGGCCCGGATACTTTTTTGTTTTAATTTCCGGTCCCAGTAAGTATGGAATAGATTGGACTTTCGAGTTAAAGAATCCATAGCAGCTTACAACAGTCTTTTTGGGACTGAAAAGCACCGTTAAGATCAACAAACAGCTTCATTTGGAATAATTTTGATGAAATAGCAGAATGATGGTTTGGTCAGCCCTGGAGGCGCAACCCGGAGCCGGGCAGCTGCCGGATTACGGGGGGCACTCTTTTTTATCCAGGAATGGTGTGGGGTCAATTCCCCCAGACAGAAGCCTTTAGCCCACCTTCAGGACATAGATGATCCAGGGCGCGATTTCCTTTTCCGTAATCCAAGTAAAGGGCTCACCTTCTTTTCCCTTGGGCGCGTAAACAGCTTCCAGTTCAAATCCTGCTGAAGCAAAGAGTTTCTTGTAATCCTCCAGGGTCCAATAAATATCTTCAACCGGTCTTGGATCATCGATATCCGTGACAATGATCTTAACGATATCCCCGGTTTTTGCCTCTTTATTTTCAGGAAATTCCCGGGTGGAAAAAGAGGCCCATTGCCGGGTATACATTTCGGAATTGGTATCCAGGCAGATCAATTTTCCCGAAGGCTTTAACAACTCACCCAATTTTTTCAGGATATGGGTCCTGTTCTCTTTTCCGGGAATGTTATCAAAGGTAAAGATGGATTGAACCAGATCATACTCATGGGAACCCAGGCCATGATAATTCCCATCCGTAACCAGTTGGTACTCTCCGCCGGGGTCCATTTCCCTTGCTTTATTCAGCATATCGATTGAGATGTCGATGCCCACGGCGTCAAATCCCAGATTCTTTAAAAATCGAGTGGACCGACCGGCTCCGCACCCGAAATCAATGGCTTTGACGCCTTGGATATGGACGGCAAGAATCTCCGGTAAATCCCGGTAGGCCAGATAATAGGTGTTGGGGAACTCAAGCTTTGAATAGGCTTCGGCTTTGACCGGATTTCCCCATGAATTTTCAAATTCCATGCGTCGTCTCCCTTAAAGAAAGAAACAAAACCATTGACTGCGGCTTTGCTTAAGATGAAGGGTTGGTTTGTCTATGTTCCAATATCCTTTTTGATCAGGCCAATGCCCGCCCGATCCTTTTGATCCCCTCTTCGATTTCCTTCTCATCCCGGTGGGCGATGGAAATTCGGAAACAAATCCTATCCGTCGAGGCAGCAAAAAAGGACTTTCCGGGTGATACCAGAACCCCGTGGCTTTTCATTTTATCCATCATTTCCGGCTCATCGCCGCGAAAATGGTTCAGCTCAAACCACAGGCAATACCCTCCCAGAGGCTTTGAGAAGGAAGCCAAATTCCTGGGAATAAACGCTCTGGCCGCCTTAAGGGCTGTTTGCATCCTTCTTCGATAGACTTTGTGAAGCCTTTTAAGCTGGAGATCATAAAAGCCGTATCTGCAAAAAAGGTTCAGGGCCGCTTGGTTCATCATATTTCCGGATAAATCCCCGGCCTTCTTGATGGCGGCCAGCACCTCGATGCACGCCCTGTCTGCTGCGATCCACGCGATCCGCAGGCCCGGAAAAAGCACTTTGGAAAAGGTACCCAAGTACATCACGATATGATGTTGATCCATGGACTTTATGGGAAGAACGGTTTTACCAAAATACTTCATCTCTTCTTCAAAACCATCCTCCAAAAGAGGAACCCGGTATTTTTCACAGAGTCTCAACAGTTTCTCACGGTGGGACTGGCTGGTGGTGATCCCCGTGGGGTTCTGAAAATTCGGAACCGTGTAGACCAATACCGGTGGCTCCCCGCTCAGGACCGATTCCAACTGGTCAAGGTCCATACCCGCCTCGGTCTGATCCACGGTGACGATGTCGGCCCGGTGAAATTGAAAAAGGGGAAGGATCGCCGAATAGGTGGGATTTTCCACCACAATTTTAGAGCCCGGTGCCATCAACATCCGGGAAACCAAATCGACCCCGTTCTGGATGCCGGAGGTGATCAAAATCTCATCCGGAAAAACCGAGATGCCATGCATGCGCATTCGATGGGAAAGATACTCCCGCAAGGGCGGGAATCCCAAGGGGTCCCCGTATTGAAGCAGGGAAGAGCCGTTTTTTTTCAAAACTTGGTTCACGCATTTCCGGAAATCCTCCACGGGAAGCAGCCTCGGGTCCGGGGACATGGGAATAAAATCAATCTCCCCGTCTTTTTGCGAATGGAACCCGCTCGATTTCAACGTTGAAGCAAGTTCCCCGCACCCGGAGTTTGCGATTTTATGCCATTCTATTAACTTCCCGGCATCCGCCTTCTTCTCATCAACGATTTCAGCCCGATTTCGGACCATGGAATACGACCCCGAGCGGCTTTCCGTATATCCCATGGCCCACAGGTCTTCATAGGCTTTGGTCACGGTGGTGCGGTTGATCCCCAAAGCCTCGGAAAGGCTTCGAGAGGACGGGAGCCGGTCTCCGGGCCTTAATACGTTTTCCTCTATCATGGATTTCAATTGCCCGAAAATTTGCCTGAAAAGAGGCGTCCTGCTTTGCCTGTCCAAATGGATTAACAACATAGGTCCCTCGCTTTAATGAATTTGATACCTGAATCTTGCCTGAAAATAATCCCCTCAGATGCTGGCAAGATCCAGGTGATCCTCCAATAAATCGTTTTCAGCTGATTCGCAACCGCCAATTTTATGCAATTTCAGACAGTCCAATTATTAATACAACCCTGTCTGTTTTGATCCATGCAATCTTTACGGTTATACTGTTCATAATGGTAAAAGGAGACCTCGAAATGAAAACCACAACGGTGGGAGACATCCAAAAAAACTTTGGCAAAATTCTCAAGGAAACCCACAAGGGAATGGGGAACGGAAGAAAGGGAAGATCGGCTTTCAATTGGAAATTTATTTTTCAAAAAGCGAAATGTGAGCTCTAAGCAATTTTACAGCCCTGGCTTTTGGCAAATCTTATACGATATCGCTGCCTCAGGAAAAGAGATCTGGAAAGGAAGGCGCGTCATGGATGGCCCGAACCAATTTGATTTCAGGGATAAGGAGTATCCTCCTGGAGAAGGATGGATTTGAGCCATTAATGATACAGATTGACAGCTTTGATGACACCGGGGATTATAAAGTATAGGGACTAGCCAGTCAGGAAGCGGAGTGGGAAGAAGCCGACAGGTACATTTCCTGTTTATTATCGCTATATTCAGGATAGAGTTTTAGAATACATTCCGGGCAGATTCCATGGCTGAACATTGTAGTTGTTTTTTGGGTGATATATGATTCTATTTGCAGCCAAGAGTCCATCTTTTTTGGATCTGAATCAGGTATACGGATTTTTTTACAATTACAGCATATCGGCAAAAATGTTTCTAATGTTTTGATCGTTTTGAGGGCTTTATCCAGGTGGCACACATAGAAAAACAATGCCCCGAATAACACCGTACTGACAATGGCGGTAACTCCCCCAACAATCAAGTGCTCTTTATCAAAGTACGGGATGTCAGGATGCAGGTAAAGATCAACCATTGCATTGAGGTTGCTCATTAACATAATCACAGAAAGATAAATGATTATTTGCAAGGCAATGCTTTTGTTAATTATAGCAAAACATTGAGAATAATGAAATTGCATGGCTTTCCTCCGAAATCTTGGATTCGGACTGCCCGATGTCGTTATGCCCTTGGTTTTAAATCAGTTTTTGGGTCTTCATGGCCTTTGCATAAAATCAATTACAGCTAATATGTTCCGGCATTTGAGAGAATATTTTCATGCCTGCTGTTTGAGATTACTGGAATGAGATGGAAAAAGTGTCAGGAGAGGACTAAGTCCGAAGCCTGCATCTGCCGGCCGGGCCTTTTTTCCTTTTCAACTTGAGATGTGGTTAATTAGAGGTGTCAATTGTTTTTTAAAACCGAATTTCCCTCGACTTGCTCTCTATTTATATGGTTTATTCACAATTTATATTCCATCAAAGGTTCCTGAACGAATGCAAATATTTTATCGCCGACCTCCCCTTTTTTGGATTTTATCTTTTGCCTCATCACGCCGGAGTAGAAAAATACCCCATTAAAATAAAGTCATCAACCGGCTCCATGTGCTCAACATTTTTTACCAAGGTTTAGATCGTATTAATTTAAACACGGCCTAACAGAAAAAGTTACAGATTTTTATGTTGAAATTGAACGGTCTGGGTAACAGACCTGTTCATGTTAAAATGGACACGTTTGTTAAGCAGATTTTTTCAGAATTACCTTTTTTAGGGTTTTTCGACTGCCGCGTTTTTTGCGGAGATGAGTGAAAAGCAGATCATCCCTTCGGCCAAAGGGCTCGCCGGGAAGTGGGGCTTTCATAAAGGCATAGAAATTTCACATGGGGTGCAAGGCCGGGCATTATATCTTTCATTATAACGGGAAATTTCAATCGGCGTTCGACGCTCGGAAAACGGAGCCTATCGTTTCGCCGTACAAAGCCTTTTTGTCGATTCCGGTCTCTGTCGATGCTTATGGGTGCAGGATATTAAAACCTATGTTGGAGATAGAATCTTCTTGCAACGACGGGCGCTGGACGATGCTGGGTGTTAACACAAAAACCCTTATACCGGATCATGTTCCATTAAACCCCTTCCTACGTGCGGCGGTCGGGAAGTAAGGCGGTGCTGGGGTCGGACCAAGTTAACAAACTGATATATTGCAAAAAAGATGCTCTGGATGAGGCGCCAGCACTGCTTAAAACCTCCTTTTTGGGGCTAAAAACATGCCTTTAAGAAAGGAAGGTAATTTAAAAAAGAACTGAAGCCATTTTTTTTGTTAAGCGGCTTTTTTCAGAATTACCTTTTTTGGGTTTTTCGACCGCTGCATTTTGTACGGAGTTGAGTGAAAAGCAGATCATCGCTTCGACCACGCCACTAAGACACATAAAGAACGGCTTGTATTTGTAAAAGGCAATGATGACAAGGCCCGTGATCCGGATATGGCCAAATTGATGAAAAACGCCGGAAACCAAGTCACTCGTCGTCGATTTTCAGATACTCCCGGATTGGTCGGGGAGGTTTATGCCAGCATGATAGAACGTTTGGAGAATCGGGGGGATTTCAGATCAAAGCCCTTTGATGACAGTATTTGTGACGGGGCAATCCTAAAGGATATCGATAATGCAGAGGTGAAGGCATTTGTAGAAACAGCGGAAGCCGCAGGGCGTTTGAAGCTCAAAGGATCTCGCACGCCAAAAGCCGTACTTCAGAATTTCAATCTGCTGAGGGATGATCAGCCAACAAATGCCGCTATACTGTTGTTTGGGAAAAAACCGGAGAAATTCTTCAATAATGCCCAGGTACATTGTTTTCATTTTCATGGAACGGAAAAACGAAAGCCCATTGCCTCCCAGCAGCCCTATTCCGGCAGGCTGCTTGAAGTCATCGACCAGGCTGTAGAATTCGTTCTCGGCAAAATTGACAGCAGTATAGGGACACGGGCAAAAGAAGTGCAGGCGCCCGTTAAATTCGAGGTTCCCAGGCCGGTCATCACTGAGGCCGTTGTCAATGCAGTTGCCCACAGGAACTACTGGAATAACGGTTTTGTCCAGGTTATTGTGTTTACCGACCGCATTGAAGTGTGGAATCCGGGAGAGCTGCCTCCCGGACTGACGCCAGAACTTTTGCGGGAGCCCCATGGCCCCATTCCCCGCAACCCATTGATCGCCGAGCCCTTGTTTCGGGTCAAATATGTGGAAAAAGCTGGCACCGGCACAACGGACATGATTGCCGATTGCAAGGACGCAGGGCTTCCAGAGCCTGATTTTGCGCAGCATGGTCCGCATTTCGTCGTTACGATCTGGCGGGACTGGCTGACGGATGAAGTACTAGCGAGGTATAATCTTAATGATAGGCAGATAAAAGCTGTTAAATACACAAAGGGTACAGGCCGTATCAACAATTCTATATATCGGGATCTAATGGAGACATCGGAAAGAACGGCAGTTAGGGACCTTCGGCAACTCACGGATCTCGGAATTTTCATTTAAGTTGGCAGCACCGGCCAGTCGGCACATTACGTAATTGCTAAACCTAAGTTTGATAAAAAGAACCCGTCATGAACCCGCCGAACCTGCCATCACCTTTTAATGGAGGGAACCCGCCACGAACCCGCCAAACCCGCCAAAAATAGGGTTCACAAAGGAGTCTCATCAACGACAATTATTTTTGAACTGGGTGGGATAGTAACGTTAGCCACAAAAAATAAAGGAAGATGGGCTGATCGCTGGATGACGCATTTGCAGGGCAAGAAACATCTTCAACCAATTTAATGGATGGAATTGTGATCACTCTGTTGCGCCGACTTCCCTGGTTAGTTCTTTGATAGAATACAAACGTTTTTGAAATGATTCAGGATTTGATCTTACCGCCATTATTGGACACCCCCTCTTTGTAGCATAAATTTAATCTGTGGTTTTGCAGGATTTGTCCCAAAACGAAACTCCTACAAAATTGGGACAAAATAATGCTATCAATATTATAGTAAGAGATGGGTCAAGCCGAATAGGTTTAAAATTGTATATCGGATTCTAATGATTTGAATATTGCAGAGGGATTATAGACTGTGATAAATTACTTAAAATAATAGCTAAGATAATATCCATATATTCTCTGCATTTTAACACCAAGCAGGGGGACATTTGCAATGACAGCCAAATCGGAATTTATTTTAAATGAAGCTTTAACCATGAGCCCGGAGGAAAGGGCCAGAGTGGCCAGGTGCCTGATTCAAAGCCTTGAAACTCCATCCAATGAGAGTGTTGATGAGAAGTGGGTTGAATTGGCCCAGAAACGGCTTGAAGAATTGGAAGCAGGTATTGTTAAACCAAGTTCCTGGGAAAAAATAAAAAAAAACGTAAGGGCATAAGCGATGCCTGAACTGATTTTTCACCCGGATATTCAATACGAGATCAGAGACAGCTATCAGTGGTATGAATCGCGAGCTCAAGGGCTAGGCGAAGATTTTTTAACCGAATTGGAGTCGGCTTTTCAGGTTATAAAAGAAATTCCTGACACATGGCCATTAATCGCAAAGAATTTCAGGCGATATCTTTTGGATCGATTTCCTTTTGGGGTTATATATCAAAAGAAGCAAGATCAAATCTATGTAGTTGCCGTTATGCACTTAAGCCGTAGACCCGGATATTGGATTGATAGGATTGATTAGTATCAAGTGGTTGGTAATACCTGATGTTTATTTTCCCAAATAGTGCTCCGTGATACTCGCCCGTATATGGCCCATTTCCTCGGATACAATGGAAAGAGCTTGGATTTCATTCACATCGACCTTAAGCTGGACTTCGGAAAAGCGGTTCTGGGCAAAACTCCATCGCAAGCCATGTGATCCTTTGTTTTCAGGGTCTTCATCGATGAAACGGGCTGTTTTTTAAGATCATTCCGGTAAGACCGGATAAATGGGTGCTGGTCGGGGTGCTGGGCTGGGTGCTGGGGTCGGACCAAGTTAACAAACTGATATATTGCAAAAAAGATGCTCTGGATGAGGCGCCAGCACCGCTTAAAACCTCCTTTTTGGGGCTAAAAACATGCCTTTAAGAAAGGAAGGTAATTTAAAAAAGAACTGAAGCCATTTTTATTGAACTGACCTGGTCAAGTTAAAATGGACACTTTTGTTAAGCGGCTTTTTTCAGAATTACCTTTTTTTTGGGTTTTTCGACCGCCGCATTTTGTACGGAGTTGAGTGAAAAGCAGATCATCGCTTCGGCCAAAGGGCTCGTCGGAAGTGGAAAAAAGGGTCAAGTCTGCCGTTGACTCTTAGTTTATCAGCAAGAGTCAACGGCAGACTTGACCCGACCTTTATAATTCAAGTATTCACTTCAAAATCCCGGGCAAACCAGCTCCGGGTTCATTGACAAAGGGGTTGGACATTTTTTCAAGGCCGATGGTGGTCACGGCACCATGCCCGGTGAATACAACCAGGTTTTCGTCCAAGGTGTAGAGCTGGCTCCGTATGGACTTCAACAGTAGTTCGTGATCTGAACCGGGAATATCCGTTGGCGCAATTCCACCGCGAAACAGGGTATCACCGACAAAAACGTATTCGTCTTCTTCAAACAGGAAGCAAACCCCGCCCGGCGAATGCCCAGGGGTTTCCAGGACTTTAAAGGAGCAGTTCCCAAAACGATACGTCTGCTGAACATCCAGCCAGGCATCAACCTCCGGCGGATTCTTGTCTGCAAAATTGAACTTCCGTGCGCCATCGGGGAAAGACTCCAGGACCTTTCCCTCTTTTTCGTGCAGGTAAAAGGGAACTCCCTTCGCCCGCTTGATTTCACTCACCGCACCTACATGGTCTGCATGCCCGTGGGTTGCCACAATATACATCAGTTGCAGTCCATTGCTGTCAATATACTCCAGGATGGCTGCCGCACCAGCGCCTGGGTCTATCACAATCGCCTCCAGGGTCTCTTCGCAGTTCAAGACAAAGCAATTGGTCCGGAACTGGATCTCAATATGTTGCAAGTTCATGGTCATTTCCTCAGGTGAGTATTTCGCTCAGTTTCAGGAAGGATTTAACGTATTTTGATGTGACTGTTAACCACTTTTCTCATAAGGATAAGAAGTTGCTTTTTTAGATGCTGAGTATAGATTTTGGACATTTGTGTGTCAATCTATTTGTTGATACAACATATTGACCTGGTCAAGTAAAAATGGACACTTTTGTTAAGCGGCTTTTTTCAGAATTACTGTTGTTTTGGGTTTTTCGACCGCCGCATTTTGTGCGGAGTTGAGCGAAAAGCAGATCATCGCCTCGGCCCAAGGGCTCGTCGGGAAATGGAAGGCGTTCATAAAGGCCGAGAAATTTGACATGGGGTGCAAGGCCGGACATTATATCTTTTATTATAACCGCAGATTTCACTCGGCGTTCGACGTTCGGGAAACGGGGTCTATCGTGTCGCCGTATAAAGCCTTTGCGTCGATTCCGGTCTCTGTCGATGCTTATGGCGGGGGGGAGGGGACATCCGCGGTGCATCCTTGGCATGTTCGATATTTCGGCCCGCCCCTTGTGGAAAAGGGTATATTGACCTTTGCCATACCGATTTAAAAATTTGACACCATGGGCGCCAACATGGATGAAAGCTTTCTCATCAACCACTCCTGGGAGCGGGTCAAAAAAAGATAATAAAAAGACTATCTCTAAACCGCTTATTGCTTTTAGGGGTTGATATCTCTTTAGGAATGCTAAAGGATCAGAAGGAGAAAGAATCAAGTATTCAAACAAAACGCCGCGATGTATGTCACGTTGTTAAACATTAATGTTGAGGAGAGAATTTATGTCGCTCAAAGTTATCGGCGCTGGTTATCCGCGCACAGGAACTCTTTCACTAAAGTCGGCTCTTGAACAGCTTGGCTTCGGGCCATGCCATCATATGCGTGAGATTATGATGAATCCCCCCAATTCCGCACTTTGGATTGAAGCTGCGGACGCGCCGGGCAAGGCGAACTGGGATAAGGTGCTCGAAGGTTATCACTCGTGCACCGACGTACCCGGTTGCACGTTCTGGCGCGAGTTGGTCGCCTACTATCCGAGTGCGAAGGTCATCCTCTCGGTGCGTGACCCGGA
>VMSV01000257.1 GCA_013791935.1 Desulfobacteraceae bacterium
AACTGAGATCGAAGCCTTTTTAAGCCATATGGCGACCCACGATCATGTTTCAGCTTCCACCCAGCGCCAAGCCCTCAATGCCATCATCTTCCTTTACCGTCATGTTCTCGATAAGCCCGTTGAAGATCAACTCGACCCGGTCAGAGCCAAGAAATATCGTCGTCCACCGGTGGTCATGACCCAATCCGAAGTCCAACGGGTATTGGCCAACATGCAGGGGACCCACTTGCTGATGGGATACAATCGGGATGTCTATGTTTTTATGCTTTTCTGTTGGATTACGTATAATTTAGATGATTTAATCGTTGCCAAAGGGAACATAAAATTGCCCATTTTAATAATTAAAAAGATAAGATTTGACAAGCTGGCCAGAGCAGAATTTCCTTTTCAAGGCTCAAGGTAATATTCTGATTCATGATTAACCTCCTGCGTGGAATGAACACTGACAAACGTGTCCCACGCAATTTACGTGCAGTCAATGTAATTTCAGGAGAATCATGTGACTGACTTGGCTTTTCCTGATTTTATTGAAGGTTGAAAACAAGAAAATAAATTTTATGGCGTTTGCATATCCTGGGATCTTTTTTTAACCTCATAGGGAGATTTGCCCACCATAAAAAAACAGATCGCGGCAATGACCGATCCGATGATTCCGGCAATCCAGGCTGCATTGTAGCTTTTTGTGGTATCATAAACCAAGCCGGCCACCACCGGGCCGATGGCGCCGCCAATGGCACCGAACAGATTGATAAAGCCGTAAATCTTTCCCATGGACAACCTTCCGAACTGATCCCCCACCAACGCCGGCATGAGGGCTACCCCTGCCCCGCCAAACCCCAGAATGGTTGCGGCAATATAAAGGTGCGCGGGTTTTTTGATCATAAGCAGTGCAATCCACCCGATGGAGTAAATAAACAAACCGGAAACCACCGAGACTTTACGGTTATTGAGTCTGTCATTCACAGGCGCCCAGAAGAAACGGGAGGCAACCCCCACCAATGCCATATATCCCAGGGCCCAGGCGGCCTCTGCGGCTGAGATACCTTTTTCCATGCAATAGGCGACAATATGAAGGAGAAATCCGCCGCAGGATGCCATAATCAGCCACCCCAAGGCCATAAACCAGAAATTAGGTGTTTTGGACACCTCGGCCATGGTGAACTGAATTTCCTTTTTCATGGCTGCTGCCATCATGGCCGCGATTTTCCGGGCCTCCTCGGGATCATCGCCGTCGGTTGCAAGGCCCACGTCTTCGGGTCTTTTTTTGGCGAAGATCAGGGCCAGGGGAATCACCACAGCAAGCATCATGACGCCGATGATTGCAAAGGCCATTTTCCACCCATGGGCGGCAATCAGCTTCTGGGATACCGGATTGAAAATGGCGGCTCCCAGGGCGGACCCCGCAGTGGTGATTGCAATGGCCGTTGCCCGCTTTTTAATGAACCAGTTGACGCACATGCTGTTGCTCACGGTCATTCCCATGAAATTGACTCCCACCGCAAAAGTCACCCCGTAAATGATGTAAAGATGCCAGAGTTTGGATACGAGGGGCATGCAGATCAGGGAGGTTCCGCAGAAGAAAGCCCCTCCGACGATAAGCCATTTGGGGCCATATTTGTCCACGGCAAATCCCGCAACAGGGGTTAATAAAAAATTCACCAGAAGGCTTAAGGAAACCACGCCGGAAATCAGAGTCCGGCTCATCTGAAGGTCCTCAAGAATATAAGGAAAGAAAATGGCAAATGCGGCTCTCACACCGTAGGCAAAAAGCAGGCTGATGGTACCGACTCCAGCCACATACCAGCCGAAAAATAGCTTACTCTGTTTCATGTGGATTCCTCCAGATTTAGAATTTATATAGATTGGACAAAGCTGAGTTTAATAAATGAACAATAATGATGTTCAGAAGAAAATGGGGTTTGACGTTTATTGGCCTTTACCTTGTTCAGGACAACAAGCGTGTGGAGATCAGGCCGTAACGTATCTTTTTAGATCTATACGATTTCTACAGGTTGGAAATCAATAAAAAAAGATGGTTTAAAGGATAATAAATGGTTTCAGATTCTCATCGCTTGAATTCCTTGAAGTAACCTTTCCGTAATGATGGGAAGATAAACGTGAAATGCAGTACCCTTCCCCTTTTCGCTGGCAACAAAAATATATCCGTTATGCTGTTTGACGATGCCGTAAACCGTAGAAAGACCCAATCCCGTGCCCTTCCCGATCTCCTTGGTGGTAAAAAACGGGTCAAAAATATTGTTGATTATTTCCTCATCAATTCCCGACCCCGTATCTGAAATGACCAGCAAGGCGTATGGACCAATTTTGCCGAATCCGTGGTGTTTAATAAAAGATTCATCGATTTGACTCCGTTCCGTCCAAATGTTTAGGATTCCGCCATTTTCCATGGAATCCCCGGCATTGGCCACCAGATTGAAGAGGATCTGATCCATCTGGGTGGCATCCGCTAACACGGTCAAATCCTCCTTAGCGTATTCTTCTCTCAACTCCACCTTATCGCTGATAAGCCGTTTAAGGAGAGCTTTAGACTGTTGAATGATGGAATTCAATTGAACAGATTTCAGGGTGGTGGGCTGAAACCGACTGTAGGTCAGTAAACTTTTGGTGAGTTCCGTTGCTTTGTCGGTTGCAGAAAGGATATTTTTAACATAATTGAGTCGAGGGTCCGTATCCTCCATTTCCAGTTTCAAAAGGGTTCCGTAACCTGAAAGAGATGTGATTAGGTTGCTGAAATCATGTACAATGCCGCTTGTAAGGGTGCCGATAGCCTCCATTTTCTGGGATTGCCGAAGCCTGTTTTCCATGGTTTTCATGGTGGTGATATCAATAAAGGTTCCGAAAATAGCTTCTTTCTGTTCATAATAAAAGGAATGAGCATATAGTTTTGCCGTAATAAGCTTTCCATCCTTCCTTTTTAAGTTCAGTTCAAATTCCTGCTGCCTTTTTTCCTGCATGACGGCATCGATGATTTGATCCGCCGTTTCTTTTTCCGAATCAGATCCCAGAAAGTCAATAATACCCAAGCGACCTGTGATTTCTTCGGAGTCGTAGCCTGTGATATCACAAAACCGCCTGTTGACAAATTGGATCACGTGATTCTGCTCGATATAAAATGCCGCCAGGGAGTTTTCCACAACCCCTCGATATTTCTGTTCAGATTCAAAAACAGCCTTTTCATAAAGTTTTTTTGCTTCAATTTCTTCTTCCAATTGCTCGTTGGATTTTTTTAAGGAAAGAATGGATTCCATCATTTTTTTCCGGGTGTATCCGATGATCAGAACCAGAGGAATGGTATACATAAAAAAAGCGGAAATCTGCAAAATCCAGCTTGAAGGTTCATATAAATATTGCAGCAAATCGGGTTTCAGAGAAATCATCCCTGAAGAAACCAGAATGCCTATCAGGGACGAAACCAGCAGTCCCGTGATGGAAATCATGATACTGTGACGGGTTTCCAGGAACAACCCTGAAAGGATGCATATGGCCATAAGGCTCATCATCGCCTCACTGGCAAATCCCATGGTCCAAAGGGAATTTACAACGGAAATCGCCATGAGTCCGATCATCGCAAACAGGAGCAGATAGGGGGATAAATAATGACGGAATTTCAGCGCAATGATGGCGGTTAGATACATGGCGATATGCACCATCATGGTCTTATGCCACCCATGCTGAAAGGATCTGAATAATGAGACGGACAACGCAATGCCGCCGAATATCAAACCACTGGGGACCATAAGGTCGAAAAAGTGCTTGAGCATAACTTTGGGGTCATCCACGGGGTTTGCATGGACAGGTTTTTGCGGGTCATCAGAATAAGGAGGATTTATCTTTTGCATGTCATGTCTCATGTTTCGCTCAGCTTAATGCCATTCAGAAATAAAAGTGGACAGGCATGATCAAAAAAGATATCGGCAGCAAAAGATAAAGCTTTAGAATTTTAATGGGATTTTGTTTCTGGATTGACTCCAACCCCTTGGGGTTTTGCAATTGACACCAAAGTATTAATATCCTATGTTCTCTGATAAATAGGCCCGGGATGGGAAGCCCGGCATGAATCCAATCGAGCGATTGATCGACTATGCATATTGAGCTGAACAGCATTAATTTCCGGCATGAGAAAACCGATACTTCGGTGTTCCAGAATACGAATTACAGGATGGAAGGCCCCGGGTTCAACGCCTTGTTCGGCCCTTCAGGCGTGGGCAAAACCACCCTGGCAAAAATCATCGCAGGGGAAACCACATCTTTTACCGGGAGCCTTGACAAAAAAGACATTTCCCGAATCCTTTATACCTACAACCTTGAACGGCTGCCCAACTGGTCGTCCATTGGCGATCATCTTTCCGCCATCACCCCGGCTTCCCGAATAAAAGCTCTGGAGGAATGGATTGAAATTTTTGGCCTGGGTCCGGTGATCCGTTCCCGATACTCCCAGTTGTCCCTGGGCCAGCAGAACCGGGCCAACCTCACACGGTACCTGGTTCAGGATTTTGACGGGCTCATCATGGATGAAAGCCTGGCCAATGTGGATGAAACCACCAAGCAGCAGATCATTTTAAAAATCAAAAGAGAATTCCCGGATAAGATATTCCTCTACATCTCCCACAATGTGGTGGAAGTGGCCCGGTTCTGTAAAGACATCCTGGTGGTGCGAAGGCCGGCCAAACAGCCCCAGGTGATAAAAGTGCCCGGATTTGATTATAAAGGAGAAGAAGAACCCGGCCAGGAAACCATAGAACACATCATGCTGGAGATCATGAATGCTTCATAGGCGTATTTACCAATTTTTCATTGTTTATTTCCTGGGCCTGGGAACCCTTTTCGCTTTTAAATATATTTTGAACCTTTCGGATTACGTGATCCCCTCCCCCAATGAAGTCCGGGTGGCCGTCCAGGACTATTTCCTCCCCTTTTTCTTCAATGTGTTGGACACCCTTTCCGTTGCCATTGTGGGGCACATGATGTCCATCTGCCTGGCAACCACCGTGGCCATGATCGGCAGAAACGCCAATTGGGTGGGGTCTTTCATCAAAATGGGGGCCTACAATATCCAGGCCTATCCAATTGTCGCGGTCGCCCCCATCATCTTCATCCTGTTCGGGGACGGGCTTTCCTCCAGACTGCTCATCACTGCCATGATCTGCTATTTTCCCCTGCTTCTTTCTTTCATAGGAATCTTTTCAGAGCCCATCTCGGATATCGAGCATTTCTACTCGGTCACAGGCCGCATGACATGGCTTCTTCCACTGAAAATCCGAATGTTTGAAAATATCAGCAAGCTCATCACGGTGATTTCAGGAAGCGCCACCGTGGCCATGGTGGGAACCATCGTAGCGGAATTCATTGCCGCAGACGCGGGCATCGGATACCGAATTCGCATTGCATTATATCAGAGCGATCTTGCAAAAATACTGGTGGCCTTATTCCTCATAGGCATCTGTACCTCCATGTACCTTTTTTCACTGGAATTTATCGGGTTGAAGATCAAGAAGAAACTGGATATCACCAAAGGAGACGCCTCTTGAAATCAAAGCACATCGCATTTTTTTCCATGCTATTCATCCTCTTCCCCTTATTTTGCCCTTCTTCCCTTTATTGCCAGGCATCCGCCCCGGAGATCGGCTATCGGCTCAAATGGCTTTTAAACACCAGCGTGGCCGGAGACATTTATGCGGACAAAGAAGGCTATTTCACTCAAAACGGGTTGAATGTTGCGGTCAAACCCGGTGGGCCAGAGCGTGACCCCATCAAGGAGATTGAACTTGGACGGGCGGAATTCGGCGTGGCCTCGGCCGACCAGATCATTCGGGCTCTTTCCAAGGGGGCAAAAGTGGTGGTCATTGCCCAGTTGTTTGCGGTAAATCCTTTGCAATGGATCTATCGTCCCGACAAAACCCCCATTTCCTCCCCGGCCGATCTTAGAAAAAAAATCATCGGCATCACCTATGGAGGCATTGATGAAAACATCATGAAGGCCATCCTGGCCAAAAACAACCTCAAGGAATCCCAGGTCTACCTTTACAGCGTACGATATGATTTCACACCTTTTTACCAGGGCAAGGTGGATCTGTGGCCCATTTATCGAAACGCCCAAGGGCCCATCATCGGCGCGAGAATGGAAAAAGCCGGAGAAAAGATCGATTATTTCAACCCCGACGCCCATGGGATTCATACCGTGGCCAATTCCGTGATCACCTCGGAGGAGATTCTCCGAACCCAGCCGGACCTGGTGGAAAAATTCCTTTCTGCTCTGCTTAAAGGTTGGGAAATGTCCATGGACCCGGCAAATGCAGAAAAGACCATTGCCGTGATTCATGAGGCGGACCCTGATACGTCCAAAGAGGTCATCAGCGAGCAGCTTACCCTCACCCGCCCTTTTATCAAACCGGATCCAAAAACCCCCATCGGGACCATAGATGTACCTGCCTGGCAGCAGACTGAGCAGATGATGCTGGACCAGAAGCTGATTGACGGGCCGGTGGATATTGCACAGCATTTGAGAATACAGGGATGCGTAACGGGTGACGAATAAAGGGCAGACACACAGGTCTGCCCCTACGGAATTCACCCATCAATCATCCCTTGTCACCAAGCAT
Organism: Desulfobacteraceae bacterium; assembly: GCA_013791935.1. Classification (GTDB taxonomy): domain Bacteria; phylum Desulfobacterota; class Desulfobacteria; order Desulfobacterales; family UBA5616; genus VMSV01. Next base: position 6,621 of record VMSV01000257.1, read on the forward strand.
TTCCCTCTATACAACTCCCCATTAAAAATGATAAAAGCGACCCATGGTTACATCCCATTCAAACATGGATCCCTTTGAAATCGATAAATTCGCAAAACTGGCGAACGTATGGTGGAACCCCGAAGGACCCATGAGAGGCCTTCACGATATCAACCCGGTGCGAATAAAATACATGGAGAGCCAAGTGTCTTTTGATGGGAAAACCATACTGGACATCGGGTGCGGGGCAGGCATTCTGGCCGAATCTTTGGCCAAAAAAGGCGCAAGAGTCACGGGCCTGGACATGAATAAGGCGGCCTTGAACATCGCAAGACTCCATGGGGAGACCTCCGGCTGTTCCATCGAATACCTGGTTGGATCGGCGGAAAGCCTGGTTGAAGAGGGAAGACGGATTTTCGACATCGTCGCCTGCATGGAAGTGCTGGAACATGTGCCTTTTCCACACTCCCTGGTTCGGGCCTGCCGGAATCTTGTAAAACCGGGCGGGCATGTGTTTTTCGCAACCCTTAATCGGACCCGAATGGCCACGTTTTTGGCCGTTTCCGTGGCGGAACGGCTTCTTAAGATTGTGGCCAAAGGCACCCACGACCCCAAACGCTTTATCAAGCCTGACGAATTGACCGCATGGGCCGAAGAAGCCGGGCTTGTTAAACAAAATCTTTCCGGGGTTCGTTATATCCCCTTTGGTCCCATTTGTTATTTGACCCGGGATACGTCTGTGAATTATATGATGCATTTTGTATTAAAGTGATTACGTGGTTATGTGATTAGGTTGGGGTTGTGGCTCTTTCTGTTCACCGTTCACTGTTCACTGTTCACGCCAATGGTTTGGGGATACGTCTGTGAATTATATGATGCATTTTACAGTGTGAACCGTGAACTGTGAACTGTGGTTGTTTTTGCGCCTTTACTGTTCACCGTTCACCGTTCACGCCAAAGGTTTTTGGAGGCAAATAATGGCATTATGGCA
>VMSV01000121.1 GCA_013791935.1 Desulfobacteraceae bacterium
AGGTAAAAGAAGAACCAAATGAAGGTTGTGAAACAAAGTGTAAATCATCCACAAGGCTTCGACAATCCTTTTGTTAAAAAAATCGGTGCCTACCTTGATTTTATGGATTCTCCATTATATGGATTAACCTTGGATCTAACGCATGTTAAAACACAACCTAAAAAGGGAAGAACATGAAAGCCATCGTTAAAACCAAGACCGGACCGGGTGTGGATATTCTGGATGTGGCAAAACCCGAAATCCGGGAGGCGGATATTCTGGTGAAAGTTCAGGCCGCGAGCCTCTGCGGCAGCGATCTGCATATCTACGAGGGAACGCCCGGCTATGAGTACTTACCCCTGCCCGTTATCCTGGGCCATGAATTCGCCGGAGAAGTGGTGGAAATCGGAAGCCGGGTTCAGGGCTTGGCCATCGGAAACCGGATCACGGCCAACCCCACCATGCCCTGCGGAGAATGTGACTGGTGTAAAGTGGGCAAGGGCGCGCGGTGCCGGTCGGGATTTTCCCTGGGGCTCACGGGAAACGGCGCCTTCGCCGAATACGTGGTGATCAAAGCCGGAGGAGACGTCTTCAAAATTCCGGACAACGTCAGCCTGGAATGCGCCTCCCTGTGCGAACCCTTGTCCATTGTTCTGAACGGGTTGGATCTTTCCCAATTCCAGGCCGGCCAGCCTGTGGTGGTCCTGGGGCCCGGGCCCATCGGCCTGCTCATGGTTCAAGTGTTGAAAGCCGCAGGCGCCGGGCCCATTATTCTCACCGGAACCACCGCCGATGCCAGGCGCCTGGATATCGCCAGGCAACTGGGCGCGGATATCATTGTGAATGTTCAGGAGGAAGACCCGGTGAAGGCCGTGGTCCGGCACGCGGGGCGGGTGAACTACGTGTTCGAGGCCACGGGCATTTCCGCCACCATCGCCCAAGGGCTCGCAATGCTCAATCCCGGAGGGAAACTCATGGTCATCGGGATTCATGCGGAAAATGCCGTATTCAACCCCCTGGATCTTGTTCGCAAGCGAAAGTCCATCATCGGGGTGTACGGGTATAACCAGAACACCTGGAAAAGGTCCCTGTCTCTTCTGTCCACCGGGGCCATCAACCCTGAACCCATGATTACCCACAGGATTCCCTTTTCCAAAGGAGAAGAAGGTTTCAGACTGGCCCATGACAAAATTGCAGCCAAGGTCATTTTTGTTCCGGAGGAGCAATGATATTGGCCGCTTTTTTTGTATCAAAATGAAATCATTAAACCCTGTCGCCCTCGATCGGAAACGCTGGTAATAAATGAATCATCTGCCATCAGAATCATGAATTGCACGGATGCAACCCCGGATATGGGGGCTTTTGAGCGGACTCAATAAAAAATAAGGAGATTCGGGATACCATGGATTTTTCAATCCGAAAGGCCAAGGATGCTGATATCAAAACACTGGTTGATTTAATGGGCCTTTTTTATGCCGAAGCCAACTACCCCTTGGATGGGAAATGGGCCGCGGAATCCTTTTGTTTTCTCCTGGCTCATCCTTCTTCGGGATGCGCCTGGATTGCGCAGGAAGGTGGATGTGATGCGGGTTATGTGGTGATGACCCACCGGTACGGCATGGAGCACGGGGGGCTTATCGCCTATATCGATGACCTTTTTGTTAAAAAAGAATTTCGCCAACGCCACGCGGCTTCCATGCTTCTTGAGGCATTGTTCAATGAATGCAAAGATATGGGCTGCAAATCCGTGGCTGTGGAAGCCGGGTCAGGCAATCACGCGGCCCTGGGGCTCTATGGCCGATTCGGACTTCGTCAGGAAAGCGCCACCCGGATACTGCTTCAGGGTAAGCTATGAGGGAGTGTTTCATTCCCAGTCTGTCATTCCTCCGGATTTGGGGAAAACGGTGAATGATAATCTTTAACTTTCATGAAATAATACATAAAATGAATATGTCCTGTAGATTTATATCAATACTCTCTTTTGCGTAATAGTCTCCATGAACAAAACGTTTGAACGACGCATAGACCAACGCAAGGATCTTAGAATCTTGCTCTTCTGGGTGCGTTTTTGGGTCTTTCCCCTGTAGACAACATAGGCGCATCGTAATTAAACC
>VMSV01000229.1 GCA_013791935.1 Desulfobacteraceae bacterium
ATACCGGAAGAAAAATGAAGAAAAGGATTTTAAAAATTCTTTTTTGAAGAAAATAAAGCAGAATAAAATTACATCTTCAAACCGGGAATAAAATTACATTTTAAAGTCGGGCGTGACAGAAGATGGTTGTCAATATATAAATGACACAAATAAAAGGATAAAACTCACTTTTTATACAAGTTCGCCGAGGTTATGAGTATTGATATACAGTAACTCCGGCGGCCATGTGAATGAACTGCAAGGAAAATGGGTTCGAACCAAGGCTCCTTTCGGAGACGGAGAACACCTACCCCTGTTGACAGGCTTCTGTTACAAACAAATGTATTTTCGAGCAGACAAGTTTTCATATCTATAGATTTTATTCATCAGCCAGGTGGGCGCAAGACATGCCATTGGATGGGTAGACACACAGGTCTACCCCTACACCAATCGCCGCCCGACCGGCTGCCCGTATATCCCATGGCCCATAGCTCTTCATAGGCTTTGGTCACGCTGGTCCGGTTGATCCCCAAAGCCTCGGAAAGGCTTCGAGAGGACGGGAGCCGGTCTCCGGGCCTTAAAACGTTTTCCTCTATCATGGATTTTAATTGCTCGAAAATCTGCCTGAAAAGGGGCGTCCTGCTCTGCCGGTCCAAATGGATTAACAACATAGGTCACTGGACTTTAATGAATTTGATACCTGAATCTTGCATGAACATGAAACCCTCAGATGCGTGCACGGTCCAGGTGATTATCCAATAGATCGTTTTCAGCTGGTCCGCAACCGCCAGTTATATAACATTTCAAGCAGTCCAATTTTGAATACAATCCTGTCTTGACCCATTCTTTTTTTACGCATATAATGTTCGTAACCATTAAAGGAGGCTTTGAGATGAGAACAGCGACTGTAGGAGAAATCCAAAAGAACTTTGGAAAAATCCTCAAGGAGGTCCATACCGGGGAAGAAATCACCATCCTCAGGCGGGGGAAACCCGTGGCCAAATTAACCATCCTGGGTCCAAAAAGTAATATTGATTGGCCGGATTTTTACGCCGAGGCCCTTGAGTCCAAGGGGAAGCCTGCAAGCCAATTGGTGGCGGAAGGCAGGGAGGAGCGGCTCTAAATGATCTATATTGATACAAGTGCCATTGTGAAGCTTTACATCAAGGAGCCTGATTCCAGGAAGGTTTCAGAATGGATCAGAATCAATAACAACCCGATTCCCTTGACCCGCTTGATAGAATTGGAATTGCTGAATGCTTTGAAATTAAAACAATTCCGCAAAGAAATCTGTGAGGAAGATTTTGATAGAATTGATCTCAAATTAAAGCAGCATGAAGCCTCCGGTGTATATTACCGGCCACCCATGGACTGGGCGGTTGTTTTTCATTATGCTTTTGATCTGTCAAAAGCCCACACACCAACCACCGGCTCAAGATCCCTTGATATTATGCATGTGGCTTCAGCCCTGTTTCTTAAAGCCGATAAAATATTGACCTTCGACGATCGACAGTCCCAATTGGCTGCGGTTGCGGGTTTGAAGACAGAAAATGTTCATTCTATAGACTGAGCGTCCTCCCCCTTGACCCTGCTTTTGGGAAGCAAAGGGGAGAAGCGTAGTTATTTTCAGGCCTTGTCCGCACTTCCCAGTACGTTAATAATTTTGTGGCTGTATAGGGCTTTGAGTTGATCCCGTGCAGGGGCAAGATATTTACGCGGGTCGAATTCCCCCGGGTTGTCCGTCAGGGTTTTTCGGATGGCTGCCGTCATGGCAAGCCGACCGTCCGAATCGATATTGATCTTGCATACCGCCGAGGCAGACGCCATCCGAAGTTGCTCTTCCGGAATACCCACCGCGTCTTTGAGTTTTCCGCCGTTTGCGTTGATGATCTTGACCAGCTCAATCGGCACGGAGGATGCGCCGTGCAGGACAATGGGGAATCCGGGAATTCGCTTCTCAACTTCTGTCAGGATGTCAAATCGAAGCGGGGGAGGAATCAGCACACCATCTTCAGAGCGGGTGCATTGGTCAGGTTTGAATTTATTGGCACCATGGGAAGTTCCGATGGAAATGGCCAGGGAGTCTACGCCTGTTTTTTTTACAAAATCCTCCACTTCTTCGGGTTTGGTGTAATGGCTGACCTCGCTGGACACCTCATCTTCAATCCCCGCCAATACTCCCAATTCTCCTTCCACGGTAACGTCATGCTCATGGGCATACGCCACAACCTGTTTGGTCAAGGCAACATTATTTTCATACGAATGGTGCGACCCGTCGATCATCACGGAAGAAAACCCAAATTCAATGCACGATTTGCACAGCTCGAAGGTGTCTCCATGGTCAAGATGGAGAACAATGGGGATGGCGTAACCCAATTCCTTGGCGTAATCCACGGCGCCATGGGCAAGATGCTTGAGCAGGCTCTGGTTGGCGTACTTTCGGGCTCCACTGGAAACCTGGAGAATCACCGGGGATTTGGTTTCCACGCACGCCCCGATAATGGCCTGCAGCTGTTCCAGGTTGTTGAAATTGAAGGCCGGAATGGCATACCCGCCTTTCATGGCCTTCTGAAAAAGTTCTCTCGAATTGACCAATCCCAATTCTTTATAGTGTGTCATGGAACAACCTCCTTCGCTGGGTGTGATATTTTAGGTGAAACACCATCGTAGCCTTCATATAAAGTAAACGGATCCATCCAAACATCCAGATGATAATGATTTTGATAAACAATTGCAATTGGTTATTTTTGCTTTGGGCGGGTCTTGACACAGGTTGGTAATCTGGACTATGTGATTCTCTGTTCCTTTGACGGGAATGCGGGCGGTTTTCATTCCGATCAACACCTTTTTGTATATCACATATGGTTAAGAACAAAGCCAATACAGGAGGACGAATATGACGAAGGCCCTATCTGTGAAGAAGCGGTTCCGGTATGACTGCTCGGGAAGCTGGTATAAAGGAAGCGTCCATGTTCATACCACAAACGGGAGCGGACGGTTGACTCTACCGCAAGCTGCCGGGTTTTATGCCGAAGCCGGTTATGATTTCATTTTTATTACGGATAAAAAAGTTCCTGTACCAAGAGATCATTTCAAGGAAGAATTGCCTCTGCTGGTTTTGGATGGGATGGAGCTTGAGGGAGCGGACGATCAGGGAGCGTTTTTTCATGTGGTTTGCCTTGGCGGTGTTGACGGCATGGTGGACAACATGAAATTTATGGATGCCTTGAATTTCATCCGCAACCAAGACGGGATTCTAATTTGGGCCCATCCCCATTCAGTGGGGAATACCGCCAAGCAGGGCTTGAGTCATCATTTTCACGGTGTTGAAGTCTATAATCATATCAACCAGGTGGCCTTTGGCATGGGGTCCGGTGCTTACCATTGGGACGCCTCCTTGGCGCAGCAGCCGGATTTGCTGGGTTTTGCCACAGATGATGCCCACTTCTATCCGGACGTTCCGGGAGAAAAAGGCGGCTGGATCATGACCAACGTGTCGGGTTTCTCAGATGAGAACCTTCTTGGGGCCATCCGAAGAGGCAATTTTTACAGTACAACCGGCCCGGAATTTAAATCCATCCGCATGGAGGAGGGCAATCGAATCATCATCGAGACTTCTCCGGTTATTTTCGCCCGGTTAACCGGCACCCCCGGTAAATTTAAATATAAGGGTTCGTCCGATGGAACAGTGATCACAGAAACCAGCTTCAGGTTGCCCGATGACTGGGCCTTCGCCCGTTTGGAAATAGAAGATGAGAACGGTAAAATTGCCTGGAGCAATCCGTTGCTTAAAAGCGAATGAAGGACTTACGCTCCCAGAAAGAATCGAAAAGGATACTTTTACAGGAAAAATAAAAGGGGGAGGAATCATGCTACAGTTATTGCCAGGCAAAGTAACGGTTGAAAATGACGTGGTGTTTGGGGCCACCGGCAAACGAGATTTGAAATGCGACATTTATCGCCCCCCGGTGGAAGGGAAGAATCGTCCAGGATTACTGCTTATTCACGGTGGCGCCTGGCAATCCGGGGACCGAAGCCAGTTGCGGTATTATGGTATCCAGATGGCCAGGGTTGGTTTTGTGGGGGTATCCTGCGAGTACCGCTTATCCGGCGAAGCACCATGGCCGGCCCAGATTCATGATGTGAAAGCCGCCCTTCGGTGGATGAGGGCCAACGCGGATCATTTGGGTATCGACCCGGATAAAATATGTGTCACCGGAAATTCAGCGGGTGCCCACCTTGCCCTGATGCTGGGATGTGACACGGAGGGGCTTGAAGGAAACGGGGGCAATCCGGGAGTAAGTTCCAGGTGTGCTGCCGTTTGCGCCATCTATCCGCCCACACGGGTGCGTTTTAGGAAAAATGTCGTGGAAGACAAACTGCTGGGGGAAGCGGGAAGTGACGAAGTGGCGGCCCAGGCCAGCCCGATCCAGTATGCCAAAGCCGGGTTTCCCCCCACGATTTTAATCCACGGGAACGCGGACCAGGTGGTGCCGAACAATGAAAGCTTCAATATGTATCATGCCCTGAATCAAGCCGGAGTGGGCGTTGAGCTGCACATCTTTGACGGGGCACCCCATGCCTTTGACGTTTTGCCCGACTTTGCCAGGCAATGTGTGCAGTTGATCACGCTGTTTTTTGACCGAAAGGTAGTAAACCCCGGGCCTGTGAATGTCCCGGTTGGAGCATAAAGATGGAAGAATTAAGAGAATACTTAAGGGTTGAAAACTGGCTGCATACCTCCGGGCAGCCCACGGAAGAACAGCGTTCGTATTCCTCTTCCGGGTAAACTGCCTGGGGAGGGAGGTTGCCGATGCCGAGCAGATGCTCCATGAACTGTGGGTGCCTTCTGATGTCTGGGGCGAATTCGTCAGCAAGTTTGCGGGTAAAAACGGTGCAGGCACTCAAATCCATTGATTATTTTGGACGGATTGTGTAAATGAGCATGCATAACCAATTGACACAAAGAGGATTCATGTCGGCAAATTTCGGAGAAATAAAGCGCCAGTCCATAAAACCTGTGCATAAACAGGCGTGCTGTATTTTTCCGGACAGGTCCCGGCATTAACTGAATCTGACAATTTCAGTCAACCCAACCCCGTTTAACCTGCCCCGGTTAAACGGGGTTTTTTTATGGCCTTTCCCTCAACGCAAAACGGGATTTTGGCTGTTATGACTCCAAACCCATAACCAAAGGAGAAAAAAATGGAAGTAAGCGGTGTATGGCTGCCGGTGGTGACGCCTTTTTCAGAAGGTGAAGTGGATTTTGAATCCTATGAAAGATTAATCCATCATTACGCGAAAAGCGACATAAAGGGGATTCTTCCCCTTGGAACCACCGGAGAAGCCCCGGTGGTTACCCCCGGGGAAGCCCTTGCCATCCTCAAAAAAACCGTTGAAATCGTAAACGGTCGTCTGCCTGTTTTTGCCGGAATCGGCGGCAATGATACTTCCCTCGTGATATCAAAAGTAAAAGAGGCCGAGCGCCTTGGCATTGACGGGATTCTTTCCGTCTGTCCCTATTACAGCCGTCCCGGCCAGGAAGGATTGTACCGTCATTTCCAAGCGATTGCCGAGGCAACGGACCTTTCGGTTTTGATGTACAATATTCCCTGTCGCACGGGGGTGAATATGGAAAATTCTACGGTTTTGCGATTAGCGGAAATCCCCAATATCATCGGCATCAAGGACTCTTGCGGCGATATCCGCCAGACCCTGGCTTTATTGGCATCCAAGCCGGAAAATTTTTCCGTGATGACCGGAGAGGATCACCTGTTTCTAACCACCCTTGCCAATGGCGGGAGTGGTGGTATACTGGCCTCGGCCCACCTGGAAACAAAAATCTTTACCGGGGTGTTTGACCGGATGATGGTTAATGACCTCCCGGGCGCAAGAACGCTTTGGCGAAAAGTCGAAAGCATGGTCTCTCTTTTGTTTGAAGAGGCAAATCCTGGCCCGGTGAAATACGGCCTGGAACGCACGGGCCTGATCCGTTCCCGGGAAATGCGGCTTCCCATGACGGACATTTCAACCGTGCTAAAGATAAAAATAGATCAGGCCTTGGGGGGATAGCGGTCCAAGAAGGAGGAAGAGCAAATTGAACATACGAAACGTCCAAGAATCGGATTATGATCGGGTCATGGAAGTGATGGTGGAGTGGTGGGGAGGACGGGATTTGCGAGCCCGAGTGTACCAGGGGTTGTTTCTCCACTTCAGGCAAACCGGTTTCATCGTGGAGGATGCCCGGGGAAAACTCATGGCTTTTCTCCTGGGGTATCTTTCCCAGACCTTTGCCAAGGAGGCCTATATCAACTGGATCGGGGTTCACCCCGGCCACAGGGATCAGGGCATTGCCCGGATTCTGTACGAGCGCTTTTTCGAGGTGGCCCGTGCCCATAAAAGAAACCGCGTGACCTGCGGAACTGCCCTGGAAAATCAGGCCTCCTTGCGCTGGCATCAGCATCTGGGTTTTTCAGTGGAAGAAAAAAACGGGGTCTATTTCTTTTCCAGGGAAATATGACCCGCATAAAACCGATTAAATCTTGATTTTGGCCTTTCTGATGAACCAATCCACAGCAATGCCGGTTCCAAAGGCCCAGGCCATATTGGGTACGGCCAGTGCAATTCCGCTGATCAGAAGGGCCACGAAGTACTCCTCATTGGATTTGAGGCTTCGAATGAGCGGGCAGAGCTCAAGACCGGCAAAAATCAAAAGAACGCCCAATACGGAATTGGGAAGCAGGGTTAGAAAGGTGAATCCTGCATCACCAAAAGCCAGGGCCAGGATCACAAGGATAACGCCGATCATCAGTGGAGCGCCACCGGTTCTCGCACCAAACCGGTAGTGAGCGGCCAAGCCTCCGGTTCCGTGACACATGGGCACGGCCCCGAAAAATCCGGCAGGAAGGTTGGCCAGGCCCATGGTGAGAGCAAAATTGCCTGCCTTGGTTTTTGAAAGCCGTGGATCTGCTGGAAAAAGGGTGGAGCAAGTGTCGGCCGTGCCCACGCAGGCGTTGCCGATGGTGAGCGGGATTTGAGGAAGAATCAGCATGATAAATGCGATCCAGAGGTCATTCAGGGAAAAAGACAGGACATGGATTTTCGTGGGGCCAAAAGATAGCTTCTGTCCATCCAGGCCGCCCAAGGATAAGCCTGCAAGAATTCCCACGGCAATGGCCGCGATGGCCGCAGGAACTTTCCGGTTGTCCAGCAGCAGCAGCACCATGGCAAAAACTAACACGCCCAGAATCAAATTGATGCCGGACCCCGGGAATTTACCGACCACACCGGACATGAACAAATTCTTGTTCACGATGAGCTCTATCCCTTTTCTTAAGAAAACCAGGCCCAGGGATAGTTGAATTCCCCGGACCACCGGCGGTGTAAAGATCTTGGCAAGCTTGTCGATGATGCCCGTGAGGGAAAACAAAAGCAGAAGAACCCCGAAGATGACCCCGGAAGCCCCAATGACCGGCTCGGTGATGCGGTCGGGAAAGGCGATTGCAATGGCCCCCACGGCTTTCAAGGGCTGGACCGGAATGGGCAGCCGGAAGTAGAAGGCGGTGATAATGTAAAAAAGGCCGAAGGAGAGGAAGACGGTTGTGGGGCTGAGCTTGTTGATCAGGATCATGCCCACGACAATGGGCAGCAGGGTGCCAAGATCTCCAAAAGAACCCGCCAGTTCAACCCGGTCGAACAGGAAACGGCTCCAAAAAGACGGTTTCGGGTCAACAGATTTTGTTTCAGCGGAAGATCCAGCTTCCCCCGCCATGCTTCCGGCATTCCCTTCAATGTTTGTTTTCATCGGCCCCCCTCTTTGGATTCCATATGGGTGATCATAAAGTCTTGACCGGATGGACGGTCTGTTTTAATATCACGATTAATTAAATTATCGTGATAGTAAATGGGAATCCGATGAATGTCAAGAAATTGTTTTGCCAATGGAATTCGTTAATAGTATGAATGGGTAAGCAGCTGATTGCACTTGAACCTTTCCGGAAATTGAGCCCCCATAACGGCAGAGAAACCAACAAACTTGAAAATAGGCAGGATGATCACTACAGAGGTCAAAGCCCCCCGGAGTTATGTTGAATGCAAAAAGAACCGGATGAACGCAGCCACATTTTTGGCCATGAAAAAAACCCTGGCACGGCCAGCCATATCCGGATCTGATTTAAAAACAGGGCCTCCTGCGATCAAACGGGTTTTATCCGGAATTTGCCGTCCAATATCGCAGAGGTCCTCTTCGGAGTCAAACTGAAGGATGGTCATGCCCAGGTAGTCGGGCTGAATTTCATGACAGGCTTCGATAATTTCCCGGGCGGATTTTTCCAGGCCCAGGGGGACTACTTTCATGCCCAACACTTTTGCATAGGCCCCGATGAGTTCCAGGCCGTACCCCCAGGCATCATCCAGGGTGGCGGTAGCAAAAACCGGTGGGATTGCCCACAGACCGGTAATCTCTTTTTCTTTTTTCCATTCCAGCAGATCCCGGGCCATGTCCATCAAGGTCTGGCGGCCCGGCAACCCGCTGGTTTTCCATCCATCAACAAGGTCTTCCAGCTTGGATTTCAGGGCTTGGCATTGGGGGTTCACGGCAGATTACCAGACAACATTGACGAGGGTGCCGATGCTTTCGATGGTCATTTCCAGACGGTCTCCGGATTTTAAGAACACCGGGGGTTTTCGGCTATACCCAACGCCGCTGGGGGTTCCGGTGAGAATCACCGTGCCGGGCAAAAGGGTGGTGTCCTCGGACAAAAAGGCGATGAGCTTCCGGGTGGAGAAAATCATATCGGAAGTATTTCCCGTCTGCATGAGGGTTCCGTTCAACCGGCATTCGAGGTTCAAATGGTCCGGATCGGGAATCTCATCGGCAGTGACAAGATGCGGTCCCAGGGGGCAGAAGGTGTCAAAGGTTTTACCCCGAACCCACTGGTTGCCTCCCCCCTGCATCTGCCAAATCCTTGCGGACACGTCGTTTCCCACGCAATACCCCGCCACATAATCCAGGGCTTTTTCCGGGGCCACGTTCCTTGCGGGTTTTCCGATGACCACGGCAAGCTCCACCTCGTAATCCACCTGGGGCGGGTTCTTGCAGGATTCCGGAATGACGATGGGCATGTCCTGTCCGATGACCGATGCCGGGTTTTTCATGAACACCACAGGATATTTGGGAAGAGGCATGTTGGTTTCTTCCGCATGGGACCGGTAGTTTAAACCGATGCAGAAGATTGCCGGGGGTTCCACCGGGGCGAGGATCTGGGCGACAATGGTTTTTCTTCCGGTTTTTTCCAGGCCTGAAATAAGGTCGCCCTTGAGAACCATGGCAATATTCCCGGACACCTCGGTTCCCTGGTGTACTTCTCCGTTTTCATCCATGAATCGTATGATTTGCATGATGAGAATTTATTCCTTTTGAAGTGTCAACCGTAGGGAACAGGCATGCCTGTTCCCTACGAGAGTGTTGATGTATACCTGTTCCCTACGATAGGGGCCTAAAAGGTCTTCTCGCACAATTCCCCAAGGGTTCCGAGATCCCGGCAGATATGGATTCCTGCTGCGGCCATGGCTTCAAGTTTGGCTTGGGCCGTTCCGCTATTGCCGCTGATGATGGCTCCGGCATGGCCCATTCGCCGTCCCGGAGGTGCGGTGAGTCCCGCGATGAATCCCACCACCGGCTTGGTGACGTTTTCCTGGATGAATCGGGCTGCGTCTTCTTCAGCACTTCCGCCGATTTCACCCACCATGACAATGCCTTTGGTGTCCGGGTCTTTCTGGAAGGCATCCAGGCAGTCAATGAAATTGGTGCCGTTCACCGGATCTCCACCGATGCCGATACAGGTGGTCTGGCCGATGCCTTTGGCGGTCAACTGATGAACCACTTCATAGGTCAGGGTGCCGGACCGGGAAACCACACCGATGGGGCCTCCGGGTTTGTGAATGGGCGCAGGCATAATGCCTATTTTGCACTCTCCCGGCGTAATGATGCCGGGGCAATTGGGACCGATGAGTCTTACCGGCAGATTCTGGATATGGTTTTTCACCTTCATCATGTCCATGACGGGAATGCCTTCGGTGATGGCCACAATCAGGGCAACCCCTGCGTCCGCAGCTTCCAGAATGGCATCTGCCGCAAAAGGGGGTGGGACGAAAATAAGGCTGCAATTTGCACCTGTGAATCTGACGGCTTCGGATACCGTGTTGAAAATGGGAACCGAGTCCATTTTCTGGCCGCCTTTTCCGGGTGTTACACCCGCCACCACTTGGGTGCCGTATTCAATGCAGTTGCGGGCATGGAACTGCCCTTCTTTTCCGGTGATTCCCTGAACCAGTACTTTTGTGCTTTTGTTTACAAAAATGCTCACGATATTTTCCTCAACTATTTTTTAGCGTTATTGAACGCATTGGGCGATTTTTTGGGCTGCATCCTTTAAATCCAAGGCGGTAATCAGATTCAGGTTGGATGCGGCCAGGATTCTCCGGCCTTCTTCCACGTTGGTTCCTTCCATGCGAACCACCACCGGAACCGAAAGCCCCACTTTGATGGCCGCTTGTACCACTCCCGTGGCCAAAACATCACATCGCAGAATACCACCAAAAATGTTGATGAGAATGGCCTTCACATGGGGATCGCTCAGAAGGATTCGAAACCCGTTTTCCACCATCTCTGCATTGGCGCCGCCCCCCACATCCAGAAAATTGGCGGGCTCGGCTCCGGCCTGCTTGATGATATCCATGGTGGCCATGGCAAGGCCTGCCCCGTTCACCATGTTACCCACATTGCCGTTTCCCCCCAGGTTGATATAATTCAGGTGGTATTTGGAGGCCTCCACTTCCAGGGGGTCTTCTTCATCAATGTCCCGGTAAGCGGCCGCATCCTTGTGCCGGTAAAGGGCGTTGCCGTCGATGTCTATTTTGCCGTCCAGGGCCAGAACCGCGTTGTCCGCCGTGAGCACCAGGGGATTGATTTCCAAAAGGGAGCAGTCGTAATCCACAAAAAGGGAGTAGAGATTTTTCAGCATGGCTTGAAAGGATTTCAGAACGGGTTCCGGGATTTTCAGGCCATAAGCCACTTCCCGAAGGTGATAATCCCGAATGCCCAGAAGGGGGTTGATATAAACCTTGATGATTTTATCAGGAGTTTCTTCCGCCACGGCTTCAATGTCCATGCCCCCGGCTTCGCTGGCCATAATCACATTTTTGGCAGTCGCCCGGTCCGGAAGAATGCTGAGGTAGAGTTCCTTGACGATATTCAAACCCTGCTCAACCAACACTTTTTTCACCAACCGCCCCTCGGGACCGGTTTGATGGGTCACAAGGGTCATGCCGATGATTTCATTGGCCAGGGTTCCTACTTCCTCCAGGGATTTCGCAAGCTTTACCCCGCCGCCTTTGCCTCTGCCCCCGGCATGAATCTGGGCTTTTACCACCACCGGGAATCCCCCCAGGGTTCGGGCCGTGGATTTTGCCTCTTCCGCATCAAAGGCCACACCGCCTTGGGGAACGGGAACATTGTATTTTCTGAACAATTCTTTTGCCTGATACTCATGAATCTTCACAATGCACATCTCCATTTCTTTGGCCCCGAAGAGGGCACGCTTTATTGAAACGCTTTTTCACCCCTCTTACACAAGTCTGAATGGGGTGTCAATTGAAATCAATTGTTTATAATATCCGTTATTTGCAAGACCATAAAAACAAAAACCCGGCGGAACCCGCCGGGTTTTTGTCCTATATCTTGATCCTTTTTGATGCGTACGATTCAATTACCCGATCACGCACAATACATCGGTTTGAGCCACCGCCTCGCCGCTGGTGAAGTTGATGGATTTGATGGTTCCGGATACCGGGGCCGCCAGGGCGTTTTCCATTTTCATGGCTTCCAGCACCACCACCGTATCCCCCTGGTTTACCGTATCCCCCACCTTTTTGGCATAGGACACGATCATTCCCGGCATGGGGGCTTTGAGAGGGGTTCCGGAAACCGCAGCAGCGGCCGCAGGTGCAGGTGCAGGTGCAGGGGCTTGGACTTTGGGGACTTCTTTGGTCTTTGGAGCCGTGGCGGGTGCTGCCACGGGTGCAGGCTGAACCATGGGCTGCATGGGCTGGGCCATGGGAGGCGGCACATAGCTGACCCTGGGCGGTCCGTCGGGTTCGTCCACCTGAACCTCAAAGTATTCATTATCCACAAACACATTAAACTTTCTAAGGTTGTCCGATTTCTCCGGGGCGTCCTTGGAAGCCTTTTCCACCAATTTACCGGCCTTGGCTTTTTTAACCAGCTCTTCTTCCTTTCTCACCTGATCCAGGGTTCGGGGCCTGGCATCAGCCGGCACTTCTTCCTTGCCGTACTTCCATTTCAGGAACCTTTTTCCCGTGACCGGATAGATGGCATAGAGAATCGCGTCGTCGATATCCACGGCCAGATCCTTGATTTCCTCCTTGGCTTTTTCCAATTCCGGCTCAAGCACTTCTGCGGGTCGGCAAGTGATGGGTTCTTCCCCTCTTTCATACCCCTTGAGGGCTTTTTTCTGGAGCTCGGGATTGATGGGAACCGCGGTTTTGCCATAAAGCCCGTAGCAAAGGTCTTTCACCTGGGCCGTGATCATCTTGTAGCGCTCATTTTCATCGTCAAACAAAACGTTGTTCACCGTCTGGATTCCCACAATCTGGCTGGTGGGGGTGACCAGGGGAATCTGGCCCAGATCTTTCCGGACCCTGGGCAGTTCCTTGTAAACCGCGTCGATTTTATCCAGGGCATCCATCTCCCGAAGCTGGTTCACCAGGTTGGAGAGCATGCCGCCGGGGGTCTGGTGTAGAAGCACGTTGATATCAATGATGGACACCTTGGTGTCGTCCAGAAGGTGCTTGTATTTGGGTAGGACTTCTTTCTCCAGGACCTCATTGATTTGGGCCAGTTTCTTGATGTCAAATCCCGTGTCCCGGTTGGTTCCCAGAAGACTCATGACCAGAGGTTCGATGGCCGCATGGGAGGTTCGATAGGCATAGGGCGTCATGCAGGTATCAATAATATCCACCCCGGCTTCAATGGCTTTTAAGTGACTCATGGGGGACATGCCGGAGGTAAAATGGCTGTGAAGGTGAATGGGCGCTTTCACATTCTCCTTTAGGGCTTTTACAATGGCATAGGCATCGTAGGGGGCGATGAGCCCGGCCATATCCTTGATGCAGATACTGTCTGCGCCCATCTCTTCCAGTGCCTTGGCCTTGTTGACGAAGTATTCCAGGTTATAGACATCTCCCCCCAGTCGGGGCTCGGTCATGGTATAACAGATGCATCCCTGGAAATGTTTTCCCGCGGCCTTGATGGCTTTGACCACGGTTTCAAAATTCCGGTAGTCGTTCAGCGCGTCAAAGGTTCTGAAGATATCCATACCGTTTTCAGCGGTTCTTTCCACAAAGGCTTTGGCCAGATCATCGGCGTAATTGCGATAGCCCACCAGGTTCTGGGCCCGAAGCAGCATGGAAAACGGTGTTTTTTTCATGTACCGTTTCAGGGTCCGGATTCTTTCCCAGGGATCTTCATTGAGGAACCGGTGCATGGTGTCGAAGGTTGCGCCACCCCAGGTTTCAACCGCCCAGAAGCCCACTTCATCCATCATTTCCGCAACCGGAATCATGTCTTCGGTGCGACCCCTTGTGGCAAACAAGGACTGGTGGCCGTCCCGCAGGGTCAGGTCTTCTATCTTCACCGGATTTTCCGCTTTGGGGCGATCCGGTTCATAGGCCATGGGGGTCATTGTTACTTGGTTGTGATCGCTCATGTTATCGGTCTCCTATGTTGGGTTTGACTAGGGTGTTTATCGATTATTAAAACCGCTCTTCTTAAAAACAGGTTATCTTATTTTTGCTCCGTGAAAGGACTTCATCTGCATCAGGCTTCGCATCTGCATCTGGGCCTGACGGCCTGAAGTCCCCCAGGGGTTTTGATGGCCCATTATTTTTTCAATCACGGTGACAGAACCCGTTGCCGGGATTTCTCCGGGGAACTGCGCCCCGGCCATCATGCGGGCTTCCTGCTCCGACTTTATATAGGCCGCAACAGCCGCCAGGGCCGCCGCCATTTTCTTATTCTGTTCCATTGGCTTCTCCAGTTTTCCTTGATCATTTACAAGGGAATATTGCCGTGTTTTTTCATGGGCCGGGATTCCCGTTTGGTACAAAGGATCTCCAGGGCATCGATGAGCCGGGACCGTGTTTCATGGGGAACGATCACCGCATCCACATACCCGCGTTCTGCCGCACGATAGGGGTTGAAAAACAGTTCTTTGTATTGGGCAATCTTTTCCTGTCGTTTGGCCTTGGGATCATCGGCCGCCTTGATTTCCCTGGCATGGATCACATCTGCTGCACCCTCGGCACCCATTACGGCGATTTCCGCGCTGGGCCAGGCAAAGACCATATCCGTTCCCAAATGTTTGGAGCTCATGGCCAGATAAGCCCCGCCATAGGCTTTGCGCGTGATGAGCAGAAGCTTGGGAACCGTGGCTTCGGAATATACCCATAAAAGCTTGGCCCCATGCCGGATAATGCCGCCCCATTCCTGATCCGTACCCGGCAGGTATCCGGGAACATCGGAGATGGTCACCAGGGGAATATTAAATGCATCGCAAAACCGGATAAAACGGGAGGCTTTGTCCGCAGTGTCAATATCCAGATTTCCCGCCATGACACTGGGCTGGTTGGCAATAATGCCTACGCTGCGGCCGTTCAACCGGGCAAAGCATACGATCATGTTTCTGGCAAAGTATTGATGGGGTTCAAAAAAGTCTCCGTTGTCCACGATGGAGGCGATCACGGTTTTCATGTCATAGGCCTGCTTGGAGCTTTCCGGAATCACCGTGTCCAGCTCGGGATTTTTCCGGTCCCTGGGGTCCCCGGTATCTTCCAGGGGGGGATCCTCCATATTGTTGGCCGGCAAATAGGACAGGAGGCACTTGATTTGATCCAGAGCGTCCTCGTCGTTTTCGCAGGCAAAATGGGCCACGCCGCTTTTTTCGTTGTGCACCATGGCGCCGCCCAGTTCTTCGAAAGTAACGTCTTCACCGGTGACGGTTTTAGAAACCCCCGGTCCGGTAATGAACATGTAACTGGTGTTTTTCACCATGAAAATAAAATCCGTCATGGCCGGGCTGTAAACCGCGCCTCCGGCCGTGGGCCCCATGATGGCGGAAATCTGGGGGATCACCCCGGATGCGGCGGAGTTTCTGAAAAAAATCTCTCCAAATCCGGAAAGGGAATCAATGCCTTCCTGGATGCGGGCACCGCCGGAATCATTCAACCCCACCACAGGAACGCCTGCTTTCATGGCAAGGTCCATGATCTTGCATATTTTTTTGGCATGCATTTCACCCAAGCTGCCGCCCCTTGCGGTAAAGTCCTGGGCAAAGGCAAATACCGGCCGGCCGTTGATCATTCCATGGCCGGTAACCACGCCATCTGCGGGAATGTCAACGGTGTCCATTTCAAAATTGACGGCTCTGTGGCGGACAAAAAGATCCAGCTCCCGGAATGTTTTTGGATCAAAAAGATAATCCAACCGTTGCCGGGCGGTGAGTTTGCCTTGCGCCTGTTGTTTTTTCACCGCCTGTTCACCGCCCATTTGCAGCAGTTTTTCTTCCCGCTGTTTCAAGTCAGCAATTTTTGCTTCGATCATGCCCATCATTAATGCCCTTTCTTCGGTAAGCTTGATTGAATTATCTGTCTCAACACGCAGATTTTCTATATTGTCGTTTTATTGTCAAGAAAAAAAAGCAATTCCAGAGCCGCAGAAGAGGGATTTTTGAGCCCCCGCTCAACAAAATCTAGAATTTTCGGTAAATTCTTTTTAACCCCCTCATTTTGATCAAAGCGTGACTTCAGGCCTTCGTGAACCATGGCCCACATCCAGTCCAGGGCCTGCTTTTGACGCTTGATCTGAAATTCTCCCGCTGCGGAAAGCTTTTCCCGGCAAGCGAGCACGGTGTTCCAGATTTCCGGAATCCCGGCTGATGTGAGGGCGCTGCAGGTCAAAACCGGCGGCCTCCAATGACGGGATGCGGGGGTGAGGAGCGCCAGGGCTTGGTCATAGACATGGCGGGCCTCTCGGGCTTTTTCCAGATTATCGCCGTCGGCCTTGTTGATGGCAACCGCATCGGCAAGTTCCAGGATCCCTTTTTTAAGCCCCTGAAGCTCGTCCCCGGCCCCGGCCAGCATCAACACCAGAAAAAAATCCACCATGGAGGCCACGGTGGTTTCGGATTGTCCCACCCCCACGGTTTCCACGATCACCACATCAAATCCAAAGGCCTCGCAGATGAGAAGGGTTTCCCGGGTTTTGGCTGCGACGCCGCCCAAAGCCCCTCCGGAAGGGGACGGCCGGATAAAGACCTGTTCTTCCCGGCAGAGTTTTTCCATTCGGGTTTTATCGGCAAGAATGCTTCCGCCACTTTTCCGGCTGCTGGGGTCCACGGCCAAAACGGCCATGGAAAGCCCCTGCTGCAAAAGATAAAGCCCCAGGCTTTCGATGAAAAGGCTTTTCCCTGCTCCTGGAACCCCTGTGATCCCAAGTCTGATTGCCTTTCCCGTGCGGGGAAGGAGTTTTTCAACAATGGAAGAAGCCAGGGCTTGATGTTCCGGAAGGGTGCTTTCCACAAGCGTAATGGTCTTGGCCAGCATCCGCCTGTTTTTTGCCAAAATCCCGTCGATGTAGGTCTGGACATCCATGGGAAGTTATTTCAAGTCCTTCTGGCAGAGTTCCACCAGAACCCCTCCGGCAGCTTTGGGATGGATAAAGGCAATTTTAGCCCCCCCGGCGCCGGCTCGGGGTTTCTCGTCAATAAGACGAACGCCTTTTTCCTTTAATTCCGCAAGGGCCTCTTCAATGTTTTCCACGGCAAAAGCCACATGCTGAATGCCCGGCCCCCGGTTCTCGATGAATTTGGCCACGGGACCGTCGGGTTGGGTGGATTGCAGAAGCTCCACCTCGCTTTCCCCCACTGGAAAAAAAGCCGTGGTGGTTTTCTGCTCGGTTACGGTTTCCGTGCCCTCCATGGGAAGACCCAAAACTTGGGTCCAGAATTGTCCGGCTTCGTCAATTCCGTTGACTGCAATTCCCAGATGATCGATTCTCAATAGCTTCATGATGAACTCCTTTTGAAAACCGGATTTCCAGCAGCTATGCTTTTTTTGCCTTTTCAAGGGCCCTGGCAAATCCGGGCAATGCATTGATAATGGTTTGATCGTCCACACAGAACGCAATTCTGAAATGGCCGGGCCCATGAAATCCACTTCCGGGAACCGTTAGAATATGTTCTTCCTGAAGAAGATTCACAAAGGCCACATCCTCCTTTAAGGGAGATTTTGGAAACAGGTAAAAGGCCCCTTTGGGAATCGTAAACTCATACCCCGCAGATTTCAGGCCATTGCACAGGAGGTCCCTTTTCCGGGCGTATTTTGCAATATCCACATGCTCCCCCTGAAGGGCGGCCACCACCCGCTGCATCAGAGCCGGGGCATTCACATAGCCCAGAATGCGGTTGGCCAGGGCCATGCCCCCGAGCACGTCCTTCTTGAAAGTGGCATTGGGATTGACCGCCGCAAATCCGATTCGTTCCCCGGGCAGGGACAAATCCTTGGAATAGGAGGTGGCGATAATGCTGTCCGGATAGCAGGTGAATATTCCGGGCACAACCACCAGGTCATAGATGATTTTTCGATAGGGCTCATCGGAGATCAGGTAGAGGGTGCGACCAAAGGCTTTTCCTTTTTCCTTTAAAATCCGCCCCAGTTGCATGAGACTTTCTTCCGGGTAAACCGCTCCCGTGGGATTGTTTGGGGAATTGATGATGATGGCCTTGGTTTTGGGGGTGATGGCCTCGGCAATGGCCTCCATGTTCAGGGAGAAATCAGGATGGGTGGGAACGGTTTTGAATACGCCCCCGTGGTTTTCTACATAAAATCCGTATTCCACAAAACAGGGAACCGGTGAAAGCACTTCATCTCCAGGATCCAGAATGGCCTTTAAGGTGATATTGAGTGCCCCGGCGGCACCGCAGGTCATGATCACGTCATCGGGCGTGACGATGGTATCCTGCTCCCTGGAAACCTGTTGGGCAACGGCCTGGCGCACATGAAGATACCCCACGTTGGCCATATACCCGTGGTCCTCCGACCGGGATGCCTTGCAGATTTCCTCCAGAACGCTTTTAAATTTTCCCGGAGGACTCACGTTGGGATTGCCCAGGGAAAAATCAAAGACATTTTCCCGGCCGTACAGCTCGGCCAGACGGCTTCCTTCTTCAAACATCTTCCGGATCCAAGAGGATCGAGAGAGATAGGATTCAATTTGTTTGGCAATGGTCATGGTACGGGTTCTCCGTTCTCTTTATTTTAGTATGAACGCCTCAATCTTCTGCAATTTCCCAAGAAAATGTCAAGTTCAATCCGTTTTTCTTTCCCTGTAAAAGTCTTTTTTAAAGGCCTCGAATGTATTTTCAACAATGGCCTTGCGCATGGTTTCCATGAGATGCATGTAATAATGAACATTGTGAAGGGTGTTGAGCCGGTAGGCCAGAAGCTCCCGGGCCATGTAAAGATGCCGAAGGTAGGCCAGGGAATAATTCCTGCATGTGTAACAGCCGCATGCCGGGTCGATGGGGTTCACATCGTCCGTAAAACGGGCGTTGCAGATGTTCAGTGCCCCGAACCGGGTGAACAATTGGCCATTCCGGGCATTTCTAGTAGGCATCACGCAGTCGAACATGTCTGCACCCAGGGAAACCAGTTCCACCAGATCTTGCGGGGTGCCCACCCCCATGACGTATTTGGGTTTGTCATCCGGCAGCATGGAAAGGGCTGATCCGGCGATATCCAGCATCATTTCCTTGGGTTCTCCCACACTGACCCCCCCCACTGCGTAACCGTCAAATCCCATGTCCATCAGTTCCAAGGCGGATTGTTCCCGCAAGTCTTTGAACATGCCCCCCTGGACAATCCCGAACAATGCGTTTTCCGTATCCGGCTGGCTGTTCCGGTAATCCCGGGTCCGTTTGGCCCAGCTCGTGGTGACCCCCAGGGCTTTTTTTGCAGCCTCATGGGTGGAGGGATAGGAAATGCACTGGTCCAGACACATGGCAATATCCGAATTGAGGCAGATTTGTATATCCAGGGATTTTTCAGGGGTGAGCAGATGCTTAGACCCGTTGATATGGGACTGAAACGTAACCCCCTCGGCCGTGACCTTTGCCAGCCGGGCCAGGGAAAAGACCTGGAATCCGCCGCTGTCTGTGAGGATGGGGCCGCTCCAGTTCATGAATCCATGAAGGCCGGAAAACTTGCTGATCACGTCGCACCCCGGCCTTAAATAAAGGTGGTAGGTGTTGCCCAGAATGATTTGTGCCCCGATTCCGGAAAGCTCTTCAGGAGACAGAGACTTCACCGTGCCCAGGGTTCCAACAGGCATGAAAACCGGGGTCTTGATTTCCCCATGGGGGGTGGCTAATACTCCGGTCCGGGCTTGTGTGGATGAGCAGCTATGTATTCGTTTAAAATTCATATCCTCATGGTTTGCGAAAGGTTTCGGGAGACAGAACCCGCAACCCGGAAGAAGAAAGGAACATTCTTTATTTATTCAATCAACATGGCATCGCCATAACTGTAAAATCTGTACTGATTGGCAATGGCCTCTTCATAGGCCGAAAGCATATTTTCCCTGCCGGTGAAAGCAGAGACCAGCATGAGGAGGGTTGATTTGGGCAGATGAAAATTCGTGATCACCGCATCCACGAATTTAAACCGGTACCCGGGATAGATATACAGATCACAGTTGCCTGAACCGCCGGAAAGGATGCCGTGTTCATTTGCCGCATATTCCAGGGTCCGGATGGATGTGGTGCCCACCGCCACAATCCTGGTGCCGTTTGCTTTCGCAGTGTTTAACACTTCGGCGGATTTTTCCGAAATGGAAAACCACTCCCCGTGCATCCTGTGTTTTCGAATATCCGATTCCCTCACCGGCACAAAGGTTCCATACCCCACATGCAGGGTAATTTCAACGATCTTCACACCTTTTGCTTTCAATTTCCCCAGAAGATCTTCCGTAAAATGAAGCCCGGCCGTGGGCGCTGCTATGGCACCATCGTTTGAAGCATAAACCGTTTGATAAGATGTGGAATCATCAAACAGCCCCTCTTGCCGGGAAGACCTTTTTATGTAGGGCGGAAGCGGAACATGACCGATATCCTTGAGAATATCGGAAAAAGGTTTCCGAGCTGTAAACCGAACCAGGAATATTCCTCGGGAAAACCCCAGGACCGTGGCAAAAAGATCCGTGCTGAAATCAATCCTTGAACCGTCTTTGGGCCTTTTGGATGCGTTGATCAGACATTCGCAAGTAAGATGATTCGAGTCTTCCTGATTTTTAACCGCTTGGCCGAAATTCAGAATAAGAACCTCGACATTGCCCCCGGTTTCCTTTTTGCCGAAAAGCCGCCCCGGAACAACCGCTGTATTGTTCACCACCAGAACATCATCGGCATGGAGAAGGTTTTCCAGTTCAAAAAACCGGTGGTGGGTCATCCGGGTTGTGTTCCGTCGCAGAAAAAGCAATCTGGAGTGGTCTCGATCCGCCCGGGGGTAATGGGCGATGAGGTTTTCCGGCAGATGATAATCGTAATCTTCTAATGAAAACACGGAATGTTCAACTTCTCCCCAGATAAACCAGCATTAGGCCAACACCCATGAGTACAGCTCCAAAAGTTCGAAGGTTTGCGTCAGGCAGCGTAAGCAATTGTCTGATCCAAGTTTTCATTTTTGACGGGCTGAGAAAATAGGGAACCCCTTCAAAAATCATCACCATTCCCAGAACACAAAGAAAAAAATCCATGGCCTTAAAGCTTTTCCTCCGGCGTGAATAGAATCGTTCCATGCGAAAAAAGTTCCGCATCGCAGCACTTCAATATGGTTCTTGTATAGTTCGGCCACCCTGGATTGTCAAAAACAATATGACAACGGCCTGTCCCTTTCACGTTGATCTTGTTATTGAATTTTATTCCCGAAAATGGCATGAGAGAGTTCATGGATTCAATTTATGATTCCAGCATTCATAACCCACAGGACTTAAAAAATGGAATTTGAATCGGTCATCGGCCTGGAAGTTCATGCCCAGCTTAAAACCAAAACCAAAATATTCTGCGGCTGCTCAACGGCATTCGGTGCGCCCCCCAACACCCAGGTCTGCCCGGTCTGCCTGGGAATGCCCGGGGTGTTGCCGGTGCTGAACCGGAAAGTGGTTGATTATGCTCTGAAAATGGCCTTTGCCACCCATTGCACCGTTGCCGGTGAAAGCCAGTGGGCCCGGAAAAATTATTTTTACCCGGATCTTCCCAAGGGCTACCAGATCTCCCAGTTCGCCCTGCCCATTGCCGAACACGGCCATATTGTTGTTCAGCTTGAGAATGGAGCAAAAAGAGTCGGTATCACCCGAATCCATATGGAAGAGGATGCCGGGAAACTGAACCATGATTCCGGCGGACCATTCAGCATGGTGGATCTCAACAGAACCGGAGTCCCCCTCATTGAAATCGTTAGCGAACCGGACATGCGGTCCCCGGAGGAAGCCGGAGCGTATCTTCGGCAGATTCATGCTCTTGTTCGGTATCTGGAGATCTGCGATGGAAATATGGAAGAGGGCAGCTTCCGGTGCGACGCCAACATTTCCATCCGTCCCCAAGGCCAAGAGGAATTTGGAACCCGAACCGAAATCAAAAACCTGAACTCTTTCAAGCATGTGGAAAAAGCCATTTATTACGAGATATACCGCCACCGGGAAATCATTGAGGATGGGGGCAAAGTGGTCCAGGAAACGAGGCTTTGGGACCCGGATCGAAATCAAACCTTTTCCATGCGTGGAAAAGAAGAAGCCCATGATTACCGTTATTTCCCCGAACCCGATCTCCTGCCCCTGGTCATCGACAACCCTTGGATGGAAGCCATCCAAGCCACCCTTCCGGAACTGCCCGAGGCCAAAAAAGCCCGGTTCGAAAAACAGTACGAATTGCCGGCCTATGACGCCCAGTTGCTCACCACTTCACGGGACCTGGCGGATTATTTTGAAACCGCAGCCGGCCTCTGCCCGGACCCCAAGCTTGCCAGCAACTGGATCATGACCGCCTTGCTGGGGGTTCTGAACACCACGGGAAAAACCATCGATCAAAGCCCGGTTTCAGCCAAGGATCTTGCCGAACTGGTTTGCCTCATCAAGGACAACACCATCAGCGGCAAGATCGCCAAAACCGTTTTTGAAGCCATGGTGGAAACCGGCAAAAATCCCAAAACCATTGTGGAGGAAAAAGGCCTGGTTCAGGTGACGGATCTTTCGGCCATTTCTGCGGTCATCGACGCCGTGGTTGCCGAAAATCCGGGGCAAGCTGCGGAATACAAAAGCGGAAAAACCAAATTGATGGGATTTTTCGTGGGCCAGGTCATGAAAAAAACCAAAGGCCAGGCCAACCCGAATATCGTTAACGAGGTTCTGCGGAAAAAGCTGGAAGAATAGGAAAGGCCAAAACCGTTTCCTTGGTCTCGCATTAATAAGGACCCCTCATCCATGCTCTCTCAAGCACTCTTGCCCTTGGCCCAGGCTTTTTTGCTTAAGGCGATTTTCTTTTGGGTCGTGGCCCAGGCATCATGGGTGTAAAAAAGGTCCATGGGTTCTTCTTCAAGTCCCAGCATGTCAAGAAATTCCGTTAATCGCTCAAGAATATGTTTTTCCGTAATTTTTCCTTTTTCTTCCAGGAAGGGTTCACACCCATCCTTCCCCCGCGTTAAAGGTAAAATACCGGTCGGCTTTCATACCTTTTTCAGGGGTTGCCGCTCTTCACCGTTTACGGCTAACGGCATTTCCAGAATTGTAAATGAGCCCAAATTCTCAGTGAGCGACATTTATGGCTTGGGAACATGCAAGGAATGGAGTTTGATGCAAAGATTGGGATAGAGGAGGTATGAGGGATGATAAATGGCAGCAAAAAGGAAAATGCGCATTTTGCAGTGGATATTTGCTGCCGGATGTAATACGGGGTTTATTCGACCATGACGAGAAGGAAAGGGACTCCAAGCCCTGAGAAAACTTTTTACAAATTTTGAAGGATTGCCTTGTTTAATACAACCAAAATCCATAGGAGCTGAAATGGCAAACAGGATGGCCAAAAGAGCAAAGATTTTTGTCCTATCGGGTCTGGGCCTTTTCCTTTGGGCCTGCACCACAACCACGGTCCAAGAGATTGCCACGGACAAGACCGGGTACCTTACAACGGATTTCACCCCGCAAGTACTATCCCCCGATATTCTTAAGAAGCTTCCAATCGAGATGGAGGGGGTCGGCTTCGAGAGGCTTAAGATCACTTATGAGGTCAGCTCGGAACAAACCGATGGGAAAAAAGAATCCTGGAAATCAGTGGCAACGTTGACCGACAAAGGCAATGGCCTGGTTCAGGAAATATCGGAACTCACCAGCAACGATATACCCTACAGACTTTACTATGGGTTGAGCTACAGAGGCATGGTTGACCTTAAATGGCAATGGGTTCCGCTCCGAGGCCACATCCCCGGCCAGATTCATGAAGTCAAAGACATCGGAAGATTTGATGTTATTCCTTCAGCAATGGATCAAGGGTTTGTCTTTGATGTCACTATGGGCACCGTATCCAAAATTGCCGGTACTGCTTCATACCAAAAACAATGCAGGACCCTGCACACTCTGCCTGCAGGGGATCTTCATCCCGGACTGCCGGGACAGGCCATGGAGATCGAATGCAAGGTGCTCATCAACAACAACGTTCAAACCATCACCAGATTCATGCTGCTCCTGGAGTACGGTTTTGCAATCCCGGTGGAGCATAAAACCAGTTTAAAAATCACCACCTTCCGTGTCATTGACGTTGAGGGATAGACACCGGATCTTCGAGAACGGGTGCCACAAAATCTCCTGAGGATGGAGACCGATCTCGTTGGAGTAAAAAATGATAGTTCGGAAGACCATCCGGTTGCAACAGAGAGGAAAAACAAGACGATGAGCGAGTTGGACTTTATTCTGGTAGGGATTGCGGCCCTGATCGGGGGAGCTGTGAATGCCCTGGCCGGTGGCGGCACATTAATCACTTTTCCCATGCTTACGGCTGTGGGCATCCCGGCCGTGGCCGCAAACGTCACCAACACGGTGGCGCTTTGCCCGGGATATCTGGGCGGAACCTTTGCCCAGATCAAGGATTTACGGGGAAACCCCGGACGGTTGTGGGTGATGTCCTTAACCGGCATGTTGGGCGGTATTGCGGGCAGCCTCCTGCTCCTCAATACCGGAGAACAAACTTTCCGCATGCTGGTGCCCTATCTCATTCTGCTTGCCTCAGCACTTTTGGCGGTTCAAGAACCTGTGCGGGCCTGGATTCTCCGACGCGCCGGGGAAGCAGGAACAGGAACCGTCCATGAAGCGATGATGGTCTTTGCCGTAGCCCTTTCAGCGGTGTACGGCGGGTATTTCGGGGCCGGCTTGGGCGTGATGGTTCTTGCAGTCATCGGGCTTGTGCTCAATGACACCCTGACCCGGATCAATGCACTCAAGCAGCTTGTCTCCCTTGCCACCAACGTCGCAGCCGCATCTTTTTTTGTTTTTTCAGGCAAAGTTGTTTGGCCGGTAGCCCTGGTCATGGCGGTTTGCGCTTTGATCGGAGGAACCATGGGGGGCCGGCTGGCGGGACGGATTCGACCGGTTGTCCTGCGCACCATCGTGGTGATCATCGGAGTGGTGATTGCGGGAATATACCTGGTGCGTTAATGGAAAAACCGATTTAATGGGTCTCTTTCGTTTGCCTCGTGATTTTCATGGCTCCGCTCTTTGTTGTTTTCAAAGGCTTTGCTGTCTCCGTTCCCCATAAAAACCCTAAGCGGTTACCCCGGGCATTTCTCCAGGGTAACCGCATTTGGAAAGTGATTGGCAATCCGGGGATTTTGGGGAATTGCGTGCAAGCAAGCCGCTCTATGGATGCCCTGTTTGCAAATCTTATGAACTCGCCACCAAGGATGCCTAGTGCAAGCGCAGTATAAAAAATAAATAACAGTCGGTTGTGAATTATTTTGATGAATCTCCACGCGATATTGAGCCATGCGCTTGCCCAAGGCATCCTAAATGGCTCAGACAACATAAGCTTTGCAAACAGGGCATCCATTCCGCTCAATCCATCCCTATGAGAATCAAATGCGGTTACCCCCGGCCATTTCCCTTCCTGGCCTTGTTATGAGTTCTGAATTATGTTATGTGATTGATATTAAAATAATAACGGATTGCACACCAACGCGGTGGGACAAGGGGGCGGGAATGATCAAGAGAGCCATGAACAAACGGATGGCGGCAACCATCGCAGGAATATGTTTATGCATATGTTTCAGTTGCAGTGAGGGGAAAAACCGCTTTGTCACCATCGGTACCGGAGGGATCACCGGTGTTTACTACCCCACCGGAAATGCCATTGCAAAGTTTATCAATAATCAACGAAGCCTATACCACATCCAGTGCACGGTGGAATCCACGGCCGGGTCTGTTTACAATGTTAATGCGGTGATGGCAGGAGACCTGGACTTTGGCATTGTCCAGTCGGATCGCCAGTATCAGGCCTTCAAAGGCCTTGCGGAGTGGGAAGATAAAGGTTCCCAAACGGGTCTTCGTTCGGTTTTCAGCATTCATCCCGAATCCGTCACCCTGCTGGCGTCTGCCGACTCAGGAATATTTTCCATCGCGGATCTAAAAGGAAAACGCGTGAATATCGGCAACCCCGGTTCAGGTCAGCGGCAGAATTCCATCGATGCCCTGTCGGCTGCAGGGTTGAATTGGGAAACGGACATTCATGCGGAAAATGTCAAGGCCGCGGAAGCACCGGGCCTGCTCCAGGATGAACGGATTGATGCTTTTTTCTATACGGTGGGACACCCCAGCGGTGCCATTAAAGAAGCGGTTGCGGGAACCACCAAAGTTCGGTTTGCCGAGATCACAGGCATGGAAGGACTTTTGGAAAAATACCCCTACTATGCCAGGACTATGATTCCCATCAAACATTACGACGGGGCGGTCAACGATAAGGATATCGCAACCTTTGGTGTAAAAGCCACATTTGTGACCTCTACAAAGGTCCCCGACGATGTGGTGTATGCCTTTACCAAGGAAGTATTTGAAAACCTGGAAGAATTTAAAAAGCTCCATCCGTCCTATGAAGTGCTCACCCGGGAAAACATGCTGGAAGGTCTTTCCGCCCCCCTTCATCCCGGAGCCCTGAAGTATTACAAAGAGGTCGGGCTGAAATGATTGGAAAATAGGAAACCGGAAATTGGAATTCAGAATGCAGTGGATGAATAAAAAGCGGCAAAGGAGTGTGGAAGAAATCTATAAGGCTGAGTCAGGCAATGTCAGAAGTTTCAATCGCATTGAAAATTTTCTGGTGTCCCTGGTGGCGGTCTCCTGGGCCCTTTACCAACTGGCCCTTCCCAGCTTTCAAATTGTGGATTCAACCACACGGCGGTCCATTCATCTTGCTTTTGCCATGACCCTGGTTTTTCTTTTGTTGCCGTGTGTTAAAAGGCCCCTTAAGCAGCTTCGATTTTTATCCACCACCACCCATGTGCCGCTGATGGACTATTTTTTATCAGGAATAGGCACTTTCTCCGCGCTCTATCTGGCCATAAACTATGAAGCCCTTTCCATGCGGGCCGGGGTTCCGGTCTTTTCAGACCTTTTTTTCGGCGTGCTTCTGGTGGTCCTTTTGCTGGAGGCCACCAGAAGAATGGTGGGACCCGCACTATCGTTCATTGCCATTTTATTTTCCGCCTATGCGTTTTTGGGCCCTCACATGCCGAGTCTGCTGGCCTTTAAAGGGGTTTCCCTTTCGAAATATTTGAGCAATATCACCCTGTCCACAGAAGGGATCTACGGCATTCCTCTGGGGGTTTCTTCTTCCATTGTTTACTTGTTTGTTCTTTTAGGCGCCATCATGGACCGGGCCGGTGCCGGCCTGTTTTTTACCAATATCGCCATTTCCCTGCTGGGCCGGTATAAAGGGGGGGTGGCCAAGGCCGCCATTGTGGCCAGCGGTGCCACGGGCATTGTTTCCGGGTCCAGTATCGCCAATATCGTCACCACAGGACCGTTTACCATCCCCTTGATGAAAAAAGTCGGTTATCCCGCCGAAAAGGCCGCTGCCATCGAGGTGGCCGCCAGTACGGACGGGCAGCTCATGCCGCCCATCATGGGTGCGGCGGCTTTTATTATCGCGGAATATGTCAATGTCCCATACATTGAAGTCGTTAAAGCCGCCATCATTCCGGCATTGGTTTCGTATTTCGGATTGTTGTGCATCAGCCACCTGGAAGCCTCCAAGTTGGGAATCAAAGGTTTGCCACCTGAAGACCTTCCGGATTTTTTCCAAACCTTTAAAAAAGGGATTCACTATATCCTGCCTCTGGGGGTCTTGCTCTGGGAGTTGATGGTTTTCCGGCATTCTCCGGAGCTGGCGGCCTTTCGGGCAATCATGGTGCTGTTTGGCGTGATTTTCTATCAGGAAATCCGGTTGGCCTTTCTGGAAAAAAGATCCTGGGGGTCCGGGGTGAAAAAGAGCATCGGTATTGTTGTGGCCGGCCTTATCCAGGGTTCCAAAAACATGGTTGCCGTGGCACTGGCCTGTGCGGCTGCGGGGATTATTGTGGGAGTGGTCAACATGGGGATCGGCGGGATGATCTCCGGCGTGGTGGAAAGTTTGGCTGGTGGTAATATCTTTCTTTTGCTCTTCATCACAGCCGTGGCCTGCTTGATCATAGGGATGGGACTTCCCACCACCGCAACTTATATCGTCATGGCCACCCTTACCGCGCCCATTATCGTTAAAGTGGGCGGGAGTTACGGTTTTGTCGTTCCCATTATGGCCGCCCATCTTTTTTGTTTTTATTTCGGGATTCTGGCCGACGACACGCCGCCTGTGGGGCTGGCGGCCTACACCGCCGCAGCCATTGCCGAATCCGATCCCATCGCCACGGGCATTCAGGGATTTTTATATGACATCCGCACATCCTGCATCGCTTTTATGTTCATCTTCAATCCGGACTTGATTTTATTTAATATCACCTCATGGTCCCAAGGGTTATTAATTTTTGTTATGGCCCTTGCAGGCATGGCGGCTTTTTCGAATTTTGCCCAGGGATGGTGCCTGACCAAAAACAAGTGGTATGAGCTGCCTCTTTTTCTGGGAGCCTGGTTTGTTTTGTTCAACCCCGGCGCCACAGCCTCATTTTTCCATGTGGAAGAGCCGTACAAATATTACTTTTATCTCTTGGGCCTGACTTTATACGGTGGCGTGACTTGGATCCAGCGGTTCCGCCTGTCCTCCGAATTCTCTTTCATTGACAATTCGGAACAAATCGAATAGAAATTGGCTATCCATAAAAGCGAATCCATTTCTTTTTACTATACCCACCCCACATCTTATCCGGTTCGCTTTTTAGGTACCCACCCCGGGGGGAAACGAAAATCACACCCTTAACCTCAAAGGAGGCAATTATGGACACAACCGACCTGAAAAAAATCCTGGCCGGTTTTTGTATTGCCGGTCTGATTGCCGGGTCCACGTTTGCTCTCAGCAGCTGCTCGGGCTGCGGCGCCTGAAGTGGTGAAAAAACCGGAGCAGGTAGCTCCACAAGTGGCTGAAGTGGAAACACTTCCGGTGCCGGCGGCACCGATGAGCAGAACAAAAAACCCGGAAAGAGCGGCTGAGGCTGATAAAATTGGCCTGCAGTCTGCAGGCTAACCCGCATTAGCCATTCAAGCCGTATGTAAATTTATGGTCCAAATTTCTCACGGTAACCGTTTTCAAACCATTTTCTCCCTTTGCCGTCGTACCCTTGGTGACGAAACCTGGGGAAGGGTACTGGCGGCATTGGATGAAAAGACAGAACCCCAAGACTTGCCGCATCTCTTGGATGGTCTTCGGGACACGCTTCATCTTCCGCTTTACATCACTGACTTGGCCAGGATTGAGGTGGCTTGGCACAGGGCAAGGGGAAAAAGACCCGGTTTGGACCAAAATGTCCGGGAGATCCTTGTCAACCCCTCTCTCACATTAATCCCCGTATCCTGGAAAAATCTGTTTTCTTTGGATCATGACCGCCTCCAACCCGGCAAAGGGCTTCCCGAGCCGGCTCAAACCCATGTGATGGTATGGAACCATCCCGAATCCTGGAAACCTGACATTCGCGAAGCCCGAAACGTCGATCTTTTGGCCATCAAAATGATCCTCGAAGGGATTGATCCCCGGCAAGCCGCAGAGATGGGAAGTGCGAGGGTCGGGGATATTCATTCAGCCATTCATCGGGCAATTGACCAAGACATTCTCATATCCCCGCCTTCCAACATTTCGCGAAAGCAGATACCGGAGAACAACCTGCCTCCGGGCATGGCGTCTTTTTTTTCTTCAGACACTTTTACTCTCCAGTGGCATATCACCCAGGCCTGCGATCTTCACTGCCGACACTGCTATGATCGCAGTGACAGGCCGGACATGAGCTTATCTCATGCCCTTGGCATCCTGAACGAATTCTATGAATTCTGCGGACAGATGCATGTCCGGGGCCAGGTGACATTTACCGGCGGGAACCCCATGCTCTACCCTGATTTTTTAAATCTTTATCAATCTGCCTTTGACATGGGTTTTGGCTTGGCCATACTCGGGAATCCAACCCCTCGGGACGAGATGGAAAGCCTTTTTAAAATTGCCAAGCCCCTCTATTTTCAAATCAGCCTGGAAGGGTTGGAGGAATACAATGATTTCATGAGGGGCAACGGGCATTTTAAAAGATCAATGGATTTTCTGGACCTGCTCGGCGAATGGAATGTTTTTTCCATGGTTATGCTGACCCTGGGCCGAAACAACCTCGATCAGGTTCTCCCCTTAGGCCACGTGTTGAGGGACCGGACGGATTATTTTACCTTCAACAGACTTTCCACCGTGGGAGAAGGGGCGAAACTCCTGCTTCCCTCAAAAGAGGATTATGAGACTTTTTTAAGGAACTATGAAGAAGCCTTGGAAAAGAATCCTGAATTGGGAATCAAAGACAATCTGTTGAATATCCTTCGAGAAGAAAAACAAAAAAAACCGTTTGGCGGTTGCACCGGATACGGCTGCGGTGCGGCTTTTAATTTTGTTGCCCTTCTTCCGGACGGGGAAGTTCATGCTTGCAGAAAATTCCCCTCGCCCATGGGCAATATTTTCAAAACACCCCTGATGGAAATCTATCAATCGGATCTTGCCCAACAGTACCGAAACGGCCCGGAAGACTGCAAAGAATGCCGATTATCCTTGGTTTGCAGGGGTTGCCTGGCCAATACATACAGCCACGGATTGAATATCTTTAAAGACAAGGATCCTTTTTGCTTTGTCTCCTGAAGCTGATCCTGTTTTCGTTATTTCACGATCTTCAGGCGGGGATCCAGGGCCGTAATCCTTGGGCCGTTTCCTTTCGGGTTTTAAAATTCGACCCATTCCGCACGCGAAAGAGCATGGGTAGCAATTCTGCGCCAGTTCTCCGGGTCCCTGGCCTCGGCCAGAACGGTTGTAAGGTGCAGGGGCGGGAGCAGACCCAATCGTCCCAGGCCGTTGATGCAAGCCGGGCAATTGGTAACCAAACGGCTCTCGGGGGATTCGTTTGAACAAAGTGCCAAGGCTTCGCGCTTGCGGTCCAGCATGGCCGCGGCGATATCCGGGCGGCTTAAGGCCAGGGTTCCGGCCTCCCCGCAGCAATGGGGGACGGTGATAACCCCGGAAGCCAGTTCGCCGAGAAGTACTTCCCCCCGACCGTCCATGGAATCGTGGCAGGGCTGATGATAAATCAGGGGCTTCGAAAGCTGTGTGTCATATCCCCGGGAGAGGACAAATTCCACAGCATCCAGAACCGGTGCGTTAAAAATCCGGGTGATATCCATGAGCATCAGGGATTCCCGGCAGGTACCGCAGGTGACAAGGCAGCCGTCAAATGTCATGGGACCCAGCATGGACCGAATCTGGTTGAGAATGATGGTATTGTTGAGCTCCTGCCGGTTGCAAAGATCGGCCTTGGCATTGGCCCGGGCCGGAAATCCGCAGCAGAGATAGGGGGGCGGAAGGACGACTCGAATACCCGCATCCAGGAGCAGATAAAGGGCCGATAGGGCGATATCGCTGTGAAGCCTTTCGGAGCCGCACCCCGGAAAGTAGAAAACCGTAGCCCCAACATCTCCCTCGGGCGAAACCACCAGGGCGTGGTGGTTATCTCGGGGTCCGGGAAAGAGCGCGGTCAGCGCCCTGGAAGCAATGGGGGGCGCCGGGGCATAGAATGGCGCGAGAACGGGAACTCGCCGTGAGACCTTTCCCAAGAGGCGGGATCCGGTGCGCTGGATCGCACCGCCCCATTGCAGGATGGTTTTACGAACCATGGTATTGACCGGGCGTGACCGGTTGGCAAGATAGGAAAGAATCAGGCGCGTGGGAAGGGCGGTGGTCCGTGCTCCTCTTTCGGCTAATACTTCCCGTTCAAGAATCGACACCTCGGCCGTATCAATATTGACCGGACAGGGCGTTTGGCATTTGTGGCAGAGGGTGCAGTGATCTGCGATCTCAGACAGCCAGCGAAGGGGTTTCAATCCCATCCCGTGGGAGCGCTGTGCATGGTAAAGCAAGGCCTCAATGATTCCCGTGAGAGCCAGGTTCTTGTTCCGGGGGTGGTAAAACAGATTGCCGTTGGGATAGAACACACAGCAGGTGGTTTTGCATCGCCCGCACCGTACGCACCGGGATATTTTTTCCGCCAGGTTTTCCAGGTTTCCGTAGCGCAGGATTCGAGCCTCCAGCTCAATGAGGTTGAAGGACGGGGTGAACACACGATCGGCCACACTCCGGTCGGTGAGTTTACCAGGATTGATGAGGTCTGATGGATCAGCCAACTGCTGGTAAGCTTTGAATTCCGCAAGAATCTCCTCATCCAGGTGCTTGATTTTGGTAAATCCGATTCCGTGCTCCCCGCTCACCACCCCGCCGAGCTCCACGGTTTTTTCCATGATGATGTCGGCGACTTCCGCAGCCCGGAGCATCATCTCCCGATCATTGGAGAACACCGGAATATTCACATGCACATTCCCGTCTCCGGCATGCATGTGGGTAGCCACCACAATACGGCGGGACCGGATTTCATCCAAATCCCGCTGGATTTCCTCCTTTACCTTGCTGAACCCCCGGAGAAGTTCCGCCAGAACATCCTGCATCCGTCGCAAATGGGTTTCGGCCCTCAGATGGGTGCGGCCGGAAAGCTTGATCTGCTCCAGGGTGTCCTTGAGCAGTTGCCGGGCCCGGGGTCGTTTGGCGGAAAGCCATTCCGGATCTTCAATGGGCACGGCCTTTTCCAAATACGTGAGCAACTGCCAGATGACCTCTTCCTGATTGCTTCGCTCCTCTTCCACATTGAGGGCATCCACAAAGGCCGCAAAATCCGAAAGGGCCCCAAGGGGGAGAACTATGTCCTCATTAAGCTTGAAGGCGTTGGTCCGGGCGGCAATGGCCCCCAGGCGTTTCCGATCCTTCCAGAACCGCTCGGCTTCCTGCTCGTTTCTGGCTACGGCCATGAAAGTATTGGGATAATCGGCCAGCAGGGACGAAAGCCGGGAGAGGCCCGCGTCCACCTGGTCCGGACGGTGTCCGACGATATCTATGAGAAGTACAGCCTTGGGACTTTCACTTTTCGGGGCCTTGGCCTTGTACTCAATGGCCCGGACATACTCTTCATCAAAATGTTCCAGGGCCATGAGGGCTTCTCGGCCTTTTTCGGCAAAGGCCATGGAGATACGCTCGATGATCTGAGCCGCTTCTTCCATGTCGTCCCCGAAAAATTCAAGGCATACCGTCCGCTGGCAGGGGTAGTTTCGGTGCAGCATGAACACCGCCGAGGTGATAATGCCGTCCGTCCCCTCCTTTTGCACACCGGGAAGTCCTTCCAAGGTCTTGTTGGTGATATCCTTCCCCAGGCCGGGTTTTCGAAGACGGCTTCCATGAATATGGATCTCCTTGATGGGTTCTCCCCCTGCCGTATCCCGAACCCCGAAGGATATGGTTTCCTCGGGGTCGATCCGCTGTCCGGTGGGATTCAATCGGCAGACATCCAATAACCGGCCGCCGGGGACTGCGATTCGAAAGGAGAGTAGATTATCGATGGCTGTGCCCCAGAGAACGGCCCGCTTGCCTCCGGCGTTTTCCGCGATATTGCCTCCGATGGTGCAGGCCCAGGAAGAGGTGGGATCGGTTGCGAACACCAGCTTGGCCTCTTTGGCCGCCTCCATGGCCGCTTCCGTGATCACCCCGGCTTCCAGCGACAGGGTGTCAAGGATCACATCCTCGCCGTTGGTCTGCTTAAAAGAAGTCTTTCCAATAACTCCAATGCGATTGAGTTTTTCCGTATTGAGGATCACGCATCGGGCAGCCACGGGAACTGCCCCTCCGGTGAGCCCGGTGCCTCCCCCCCGGGGAATGACCTTAAGCCCCAGAGAGGCAATGGCTGAAAGCAAAAGGGGCACCTGGGCCTCTTCATCCGGATACACAACGGCCACGGGCAGATGCAGGCGCCAGTCCGTGGCATCCGTGGCATGGGCTGCCAGGGTGAAGGGGTCGAAAAGGATATTCCTGACGCCCACAACAGCCCCCAGATCCTGGCGAATTCGTTCTCTCAGCCGGAGAAGCCCATCCAATTCAACCCTTAAGGCATCCAATTGCCTGCGGCACGGGCCAAGCACCAGGGCCAGATCGGGATTTTCCCGGGCAGGGCCGCCGATGAGGGCAAGATCCTTTTCCATCCCTTGAAGAAACTCCCTGCGCCATGTCCGGTTCTCAACC
The DNA here is from genome assembly GCA_013791935.1 of Desulfobacteraceae bacterium. Classification (GTDB taxonomy): domain Bacteria; phylum Desulfobacterota; class Desulfobacteria; order Desulfobacterales; family UBA5616; genus VMSV01. The sequence goes on from VMSV01000229.1 coordinate 33,924, forward strand.
AGTTCCTGGTAGAGGTAAGGGTTTCTCCTGTGGATAAAAAGATCACCGACAAACCGCATGAGCAGACGCCAGGCAGGCCCGGTGCGGCGTCTTAAATCCAGGCGTTCCAGGGATTCCACGGCCTCCCCCCCCAGGAGAAAGGTCAAGATGCGCCGGTCATCCGCCGACGTGTAATTATAGGGAATCTCCCGTTCAAGGCTTGTGCTCATGGTTTCCTGCTGAAAGTTTCATGTTCCCATCAATCCCCCCGGCAGATTATCCAGGGTCTGAATGCCTATATGCTAGATTTGTTAGGTTTTTGTCAACGGGTCTTCCATTTTTCGCCCCTTTCGTGATTTTCAGGGAATCCGATCCATGAGAAGGCGTCCATATTTCATTTCAAAAGGATCACAAGCCCGATCGGGCGGGGGCAATGAGTGTTGTCTTTCACAAGAGGTTGGGCTGGCATCAGAAATAGGTGCCACCGAGCTTTGTTAGCTTCGATAATCCGTTGAAGGTGGGTCCGGTTGACCCGCCTGAATAGGCCAAGCTCCCAAGGTAAAGACCGTAAAACATATCATCCGAGGAGCCCTTTCCTCCTGAATACAGGGTAAGGTTGCTTCCGGCTGCGAGGTTGGGGGATGATAAAATCATCGTTTCATAAGGCTGGGGAATCGTGAAGATGAATAAGGTCTCACCGCTACTTGTCTTGATGGCCATGGTGGTTCCTGTGGTTATCCAGCCGAGAACCACCATATTTTGCACATTGGGACTTACGGTCGGCTGGCTTATCGTGCCACCGATCCCCACCACCGTGCCACCGGTAATGATAAAATCGCTCTGATCGCAGTCGAAGGAACCTTCCGGTTTTGAAGATCCTATGGCGACAATGACGCCGCCCCGGATGGTTATTCTACCGTTTGAGTCAACGGCATCGTTTTTCGAACTTTGGCAGTAAACATAGCCCCCGTTTATGGATAGTTCTTCACCCGAGTTCAAGCTATCATCCGTGGAGTTGATTTGGATGTAACCGCTGTTGATCGTGAGGTCGGTTTTTCCCTCGATACCCTCCGGGCTGCAACTGATGGTTTTTCCTTCGGATACATATTCATAAGGGGATCCCGTGGTGGTTATGGATATGACGCCATTATTGATGACGACATAGGGAAAAGGATCATCCGATGTGGTCACCGTTTCTGCATCTTCATCAATGTCCCACCCCGCAGTGATTGCCTTTCCCACGGAGGTGATATCGATATATCCACCGTTGATCACAATGTATCCCTTGCCGGGACCGGTCTCTTCCGAGCCTTCAACCTTGATGCCTTTGCTCTCATCATCAACTTTGGTTCCCGTAGCGGTAATCGTCAAATCCCCGTCATCAAAAATGAAACCGTTTACCGACCGGATCGCGTCTTTTGTGCTAACCGCCACATCAAGCATTCCCCTGCAGACTCGAATATAGTCATCGCTGTAAATACCGTGCTTGTAATCCCCGGAGACAAACAGCGTTCCGTCTCCGCTGAAAACCATGGGGCCCTTGCCATAAAGAGCGGCTTTCATGGTCATGCTTCGAGTAGACGAATCCGTCAACCGGTTGGTCGTACCCGAGGCGGTGACGATATAGGCTTTCTGGGATGATTCTAAATCAAGGGCCGGGCCTGCGGTACCGCTGATCGTGGCCTCGTTTAGGCGGATCTGGTAGGGATACGGGATGTTGCTTGAACTGGAAAGAGTGAATGTTCCCGTGAGGGCTCCGGAAAGATTGTACCCGATTACGGCATCCATTGATGAACGGACGGTAATGCCATAATCTGTTTTCGCAATTGTCACACTTTGGCTCCCCACCGCAAGAAGGGTATTTTCGGTTTCTGAAATATCCTGAGCCGGGCCGGATGACAATCCAGCCGTGTTTTCAGTAAAATTGATGTCTATGAAATAATCAAAAGTGGTATTTTCGACGAGGTCAGCCGCATCGTATGTGTCCGCTGTATCTGCAACGGAAATCGCGTATAAGGAATCATCGATGGTTGAAAAAGAAGACACGTCTATCGCATCAGACGATGGGGTGCTTCCGGAGCCACCGGACCCACCGCATCCTCCAATGGACAAAGCGATCATGAACGCACAAAATAATCGAAACAACTTTCCGGCTTCCATATTTCTCTCCCATGAAAAATGAATGATCAACCGTTAGCTCCAGAAAAATCCGGATGCTTTTGATCTCCTGAACTCGAATATGCACTTTAAATCTTCCATGCTCGTACAATTGTTCTTTTTCTGTATTTTCATTGCACAGCCATCCAAGGCAAAAATTAAATACTCCCTTCAAGATGAATATGCAATCCCGTCTTTTACGTTCCGCTGAGCCATTCAAGAAAAGAATTCTTTCCCTGATTTATCATGCCGTTGTTTTCGGTTTTTTTGATGAATCGTCATCCCTTACCAGCCCTGTTGTAAGGGCCGGTTGATCGCGGCGGCGGTCCGGATGGTCCCGCTCACGGAAGCGGCGAAGGCCTTCGGCGGTTGCCGGATCATGAATGGATCGGTTGAAGCATTCCGCTTCGATGCGAAGCCCTTCGGCAAGGGGAAGCCCGAAACCCCGGATGGCGGCTTCCTTGTCGGTACGGAGCGCAGGTTGGGGCAGAGTGCAGATGAGCTCGGCAAGCTCCAGGGCTCGCTCGAGGGACTTTCCTTTCTGCACCACCTCGTTAACCAGACCAATGCGTTCCGCCTCCCGTGCATCAATGACCCTGCCTGTGATGATCAGTTCCATGGCCCGGCCCATGCCGATGATCCGGGGCAACCTTTGGGTGCCTCCATCGGCCAGACCGATATTCCACCGCCGGCAGGTCACCCCGAAGGACGCGTGTTCCTCGGCGATTCTGATATCGGCAAAGCATGCCCACTCGAGTCCTCCGGCATAAGCCACCCCGTTGATCGCGGCCAGGATGGGCTTGTAGATGTCCGTCCAGCGGCTGGGACCGAGGATTCCCGGACGCTCGCCCCGATTGTGAGCGGCAATTTCAGCCGGGGTTAGGGGAACCAGACCCTCCTCGGACGTTAAATCACCCCCCGCACAGAAAGCCTTGTCTCCCGCTCCGGTGATGATGGCTACCTTGGCTTTATCATCCTCACGAAACCGCGTCCAGGCCTCCACCAATTCCAGGTGGGTTGTCGGGCCCACGCAATTACGCACCTCGGGCCGGTTGAACCGGATAATGGTCACAGCACCCCGGTTTTCGTAATCGATCTGTGTGAATTTCATAGTACCTCCGTAATTTTCTATACTTCAGGCGGTTTCAGCGGGGTCATCTGAAGGAACGGCTCATTAAACCTCCGATACAAAAGATGGGATTCCCTGGCAGGTTGATCAATGGACAGGCATTGGATAAAAACCTCTTGAACTAATCCGCCGGACGTGAGTAAGAATTTACCAGCGGATTTGGGGATTGTAAAGCATATCTTTTGCTTTTCATGGAGGCTATTCGATGAACATATTTGTCCTGGATCGGAAGGTTGAAAAATGCGCCCGGTACCACGCGGATCAGCACGTGATCAAGATGATTCTTGAAAGCGCACAGATGTTGTGTACTGTGGTCAACCAGAACGGCGGGGAGGCTCCTTACAGGCCCACCCACCAAAACCACCCCTGCACCATCTGGGCCGGACATTCCCTTTCCAACTGGCAGTGGCTTTACCGGCTTGCCCTTGCCCTGAACCGGGAGTATCGGTATCGTTTCCGAACTTCCTCAGATCACAAATCCGCTTTGGTGGTCTTGGGGCTGCGCCAGCCAAAGATCGATGATGTGGGGCTTACTGAATTCGCCCAGACCATGCCGGATCCATACCGGGTTCCGGGAGATGCGGTAAAAGCGTACCGCCAGTTCTATCTTGGCGAGAAGGCAAGGTTCGCCAGGTGGACCCGTCGAAAACCACCCCGGTGGTTTTCGGAAGCCGGAAATGAAAAAGCGCCAGGGGGTGACGCCAAGGAAGACTGATTCCTCTCCGAAGAGCAGGATACTATATATAGCTATTTTTTTATCATGACCCACAAAATGTTGATTTTTCCCTTGACATTCATATCCAGTCATGGTTTTGAATAGCAGCTTCAAATGGAAATGGCCGGGAAAGGCAATTGATTTTGATGCATTGAAAATCCCCTTTCGGAAAGCCCTGTCAACTCAAATGATCACGAACCGACTTCTCAATCTATTTCTGAGCTCCATGCAAACCTTTTACTGGACATTGCACCCTTCCCGGCCATATCCGGATTCAAGGTCCTTTCTTTTATGCTTTGTGGGTTCCCCGGACATAACTAAGGAATAAAAGGAGGAAAAATGAGGGTTATTGCCATCGCCAACCAAAAGGGAGGCTGCGGGAAAACCACAACGGCTCTGAACCTGTCCGCCTGCCTTTCATCCAAAGGGCAAAAGGTTCTTCTTGTCGATATGGACCCCCAGAGTCATGCCACACTGGCCTTGAATATTCAAGGCCCTGTTCTGCAAAAGACCCTGTTCGACGTCCTCATGAACGGAGGGAATCCATCACCGTTAGTCCTGGATGATGTCGTTATTCCCTGCGAGGGGTTTGATCTGGCGCCAGCAAACATTCATCTGAGTCTTTTTGAGCAGCACTTGTCCATGATGCCGGGCCGGGAAAGCAAACTAAAAGATGCCCTGGAAAAGCTTCAAAAGATTTATGACTTTATCCTGATCGACTGTCCGCCCAGTTTGGGCCTGCTCACATTTAATGCGCTTGTAGCCTCCAATGAAGTATTCATTCCCGTTGAGATGGGCTTTTTTGCCCTCCACGGAACCGCAAAATTGCTGGAAATCATGGGCCTGATACAACAAAAAACAGGCCACGACCTGGGAATGAAGGCCATTGCCGTAATGGTGGACAAACGAACGCGGCTTTCCAGAGAAATTCTTCAAAATATGCGACAAAATTTCAGGGGTTCTCTTTTTGACACGATGATCCATTTCAACGTGCGACTGAAAGAGGCCGTAAGCTACGGCAAAACCATCCTGGAATATGACAGCAGATCTTCAGGATGCCGGGATTATTCCCTGCTGGCGGATGAAATCCTTCAAGAAAGGAATCGCTTGATCCATATACGCCCGTTTTTAGAACCAAGCCTTGAAGATAGGTCCTTCCAAAGGGAGAGTCGGTTCATTTTTCATGCGCCCGAGGCAAAAAGTGTCCGGATCGCCGGTACTTTCAACAACTGGGCCCCCACGGATGACTATCTGATGAACCGGCAAAACGACGGGGTCTGGGTGAAAATCATCAACCTTCCTCCGGGAGAGCATCAGTACAAATTCTTTGTGGATGAATCAAAATGGGTGGAGGATACGGACAACCCCGAAATCTGCACCTCCAATCCCTTTGGAAGCAAGAATTCCATCCGGGTGGTCAACTGAGGAGGTTGGTTCATGCGGGAAAAAAGCCTTGGCAGGGGATTGGAGGATATCTCGCAAATTTTTTTATCCAAGGCAAAGGAGAATCCGTCCGGCGAAACCGGGTCCCCGCCGGATTCGGTGGTCTTCTCCCGAAAAACTTGCCGATTTTGCATCCATTTCATTTCCGCCTGCATGGAACCCACCTGTCGAATTTTCACCTTTGATTTTGAGCGATACGGCGTTGCCTATGCACCGAAAATCAACCCGGACAATGGTCCTTCATGTCGATTTTATCAATACGAGGAAATCAACCGGGATAATGCCTCCCTGGAAGGAGGGGATAACATACGGCTTGAGGATATTTTGAACCTGGCTCGAAAAATGGAAGTGAAAAAAAATGCCTTTACCCAGAAAAATATGAGGAAAATCCTATTTGAGCATCTGGAGGAAGGCTATGAAATCAAGCGCGTCATCATGGAAAAACACTTCAAAGCCACGGATCGGAATCAAAAAGATCGGAATCGAAAAGAATCCAAAACGGTTGAAGTGGATGTTTTTGTAACGGAATCACCCTGAAATCATTCTCCGGTTTCCACGGGAAATCCTGCCCCTTTCCAGGCAAAAATGCCACCGGGATACCGGTAAACCTTCGGATACCCCATTTTTTTCGCCCAGATTGCGCCATTATGGCTTCGGGTGCATTTCACAAACCCGCAGTAAATCACAATGGTCTTGTTTTTATCCGAACCCAGAAGGGCCTCAAAATCCGATTGGGATTTGCCGGCCGTCTTGGTGCTATCCCAGGCTTCCATATCCGGAATGGGAAATTCAAAGGGCTTGGCTCCGGGAACATGGGCTTTTTTATAGCTGTCTTCCATGGGCATGGTGTCTATGATTAACACCTCAGCACCTTCATCCGTCATTTTTTTTAACTCATAGGTTGTCACAAGGCCATATCCCCCGGCCAGGACTTCCCTCGCCAGTTTTACTCCAGCCTTCTCCACTTCCACTTCCTTTTCAAATTTATTGGAAGAGCATCCCAAGATCATCAAGTTCAGGATCATGATAACCATCAGGATGAAGATCGATTTGGTTTTTGTATTCCGCATTACCGGGTGTTCCTTTCCAAGGGTGGAAATGAGAGGGCGTTTTTTATATGAACCGGCGATCGGGCTGTGAGTCTTCGCCACATATATAAGGTTAGGATGCCGATAAGGAGCATGGTATCCCGGACAAAGGACAGTTCAAGGCTGCTGAATAAATCGGTTTTTCCGATGGACGGACCAAAACAGCCGCAATCCATGTCAAAGCCCATGAATATCCCGTAACCAAGGACCATCATGAAAAATAAAACCAAACCTGCCATGGCTCCCAGACTGCCACGAACATCAAAAACCAGGGCTGCACCCACAAGAACTTCAGCCATGGAAAGCAACATCGCTGCGGGGAAAGTAAAACTTTCAGGGATCAGGCCGAAATCTCCGATGAGAACTGCAAAAGCCATGAGGTCCATCAGCTTTACAAAGCCGGATCCTAAAAATACGAAGCAAAGCATCAACCTGAGAATCCCATAGGGCCAAGCTGAAAATAAAAACCCATATTTTCTGCTTTTCAGGTTTTCCGGATAGACGGAAATGTTCGTGTACTTTTCGGTCATAAAGTTCTCTTCCCCGGTCTTGCAGGCGAGTACAAAAAAGGGTTCAGGAAAGCAATTCTTCGTTTCCGGAAGCTTTAAACTAATATTCCAAGGATGTAAAATTGATTATTTCAATTCAATATGAGGGAAAGGATAGACACTATCTATCCTTTTTTGGAGGGTCACGTTTTTTGGAAGGATCTCTTAAGATTCCGGTGAACAGATTGAAGGTAAATCCGGCAATGGGTTTGATGTGAGCCACTCGAAAGAATAGTTCCCGGTTTCCGATGGATTCCACATCCCGGACTTCCTTGAATTTACGAATCAGGAAGCAGGAAACGACGAACCGGAATATTCCGGACAGCAGGAATATGACAAGAAGCACGGAAGCGGGTGTCCAGGAGAAGGGGCCAAGGACATAGGTTGCAGGCAGGATTGCGGCCGTATACCCGCCCGCAATGGACCCGACAAATATACACACACCGTGGATAAGGCCTTGGTAGGCCACGCATAATGCGCGTTTGGGCGGAGAAACGGCATCAAAAATAAAATTGGCCGAGGCCAGGGTGAAACCGGCCCACACAAAACCGCTATAGGTTTGAATCACCAGAATATAAAGGATGTTGGAAGAGAAGAGCCAGAAGACCGGGGCCAGAACAACACCCCACCCGCAGAGATTCAGAATCTTCTTGTTCCCGAATCGATCGCTCAGCTCCCCCCAGTATCGAAAGGTGAGAAACTGAACGATAACCGAGGCAGCCGTGACCAGGGTGAATTCCAAATAGGAGAATTTAAGATCCCTCAACATATAAAGGGCGAAATACGGGGCGGAAAAGGCCACGCACAACCGTATGGCCCCCACGTAAAAAACAAACTTGGCAAAATTGGATTTGGGAGACCTTCGAAGGAACTGGCGGAAGGTGAAAAACTGATCCGGAAGCATTCTGAATTCCGGGTCTTCATACTTGGCGACCCATCTTCCGGAATTGACCCTGGCCAGGAAAGCAACAACAAAGATGCAAAGATAGCCGGTTGAGGTTAAGTCGATTTTTTCAAACACATCCAGAAGAATACCAGCAGCAAGCACCGAAATAAAGGTGGCGATGCCCGTAAGACGGTTCCGGTTCCCGAAAAACCGTCCCCGGATTTCAAAAGGCACCAGGTCTCCGATGAGACTGTTCCAAACCGGCAGGACTGCTCCATTGGCGCCATGATACCCCGAGGAGAATAAAATCAATAGAAAAACGGCCAACCCCCCGGTTCCACAAAAAAAGGGCAGAAGAAGCATGGGAATCCAGAAAAACGCCTGAACCATCACCCCGATGAAAACCGTGCGCCTGCGGCTTTTGAAGCGAGGCATCATCTTTGCGCCCACAAACTGCATGATCGCACCGAAGAGCTGGGGAACCGTGGCTAAAAGACCCACCTGAAGGGTTGTGGCCTGAAGGAAGATACCGAAAGGCCCCAGGTAGGTTTCACCGGCCCCCATCATGACCGCATAGGATACGCCATCCTTCACTGCAGCCTTCAGGGAAGGGTCTTCGCTTGGGTTTTCGGTTTTCCGCTTCGATTTTAACATCTATTGGCCGTCGTCTTCATCATCCATGTCGTCATCCATGAATTCATCGTCCCAGGGCACAGCGACATCGGTCAATGTCTTGAATAATGCGTTCAGAATCTCGTCATTGGTCTCATAACTGCCGCCAAGGGATTTTTGCCATAAATTGCCTTTGCCGGACAGTCCCGGTACCTTCATGCCGGATAACAGCAACAGATCTTCCATGCCAGGCTCGGCCGGGTCATCCGGGTCCATGGGGTCATCCAGGTCAAACCACGGCTCGCCCTCCTGCCAGTTAGCCAAAGCCTTCAAGGCTTCGCTTCGAATGGATGAATTTTCATCTTCCATGGCTTTATCCAACTCATCCTGAAAACCATCAATATAACCCATGCAGAAAATCGCCGTGAGTCGATCATCCTCCTCCCTGCTGAGATGGATTACCCGAATGGCTTCCGCATGCCAGTCTTGGGGGGATCGCACCGATGCCTCCAGGCATCTGCGTCGCACTTCCCGTGGAACCTTCACATCCTCATGCAGGTCCCGGAGGGCTTCCTGGATTCGGTCAAACATGGATTTGGAAATGGCCATCTCGGATTCCTCAAAATCGAGGATTTCCACGTATTCCAGAATGGGACCCAGGGAGGTTGCGGCCTTGGCCCTGAATTTTTCCGGCTCCTTCCGGTTTCGGAGGAGATGCAACAGCTCAAGGGCCATGGCATCGTCAATCACCATGCAGTCGCCGGCAAGCTCCACGGCAAGCAGGCGGTCTTCCTCAAGGCCATTTTTATCCATGGCGACCCGGAGAAATATTTCTCCGGCATCTTTGGGCCATTCCCAGGGGGGAAGGCGTTTCAAATCGTTAAAGTTCATGGATTTGTCTCCTTATGATTCCATTCGTATTCAGGCAGCAGGTTTTGTACTTCTTGCCGCTTCCGCACGGGCATAGGTCGTTTCTGCGGGGTTTTTGTCCATGGGTTCCTGCCATGGACAGATATTTTTGGCCCAACGTTTTACTCCGGTATTCCCTGGATAGGGCTTGGACAAAAGGTGCGCAATGGTTGAAAAAAAGTTTGTACCCGTCACACAGGTAGTTGAGTTTGTTTTTCCCGTCCCCGGTTTCCAAAAACCGATCTTTGGGACACCCTCCGTTGCAAAAGCTCAGAACTGAGCACTTTCGGCACTTTCCCGGAAGCGTGTTTCTTTTGGACTGCCCGAACGCCTGTTGGGTCCGGCTGTCAAGTAATTCATTCAAAGGGGTTTGCTGAATATTGCCCGGACGAAACTCCGGGGTAACAAAATGATCACAAGCGTAAAAATCACCGTTATGCTCCACCACAGGGCAGTTGCCACAGGTTTTGCGAAACAGACACAAGGAATGCTCCTGGCCCAGAGCCGTTCGGGTCACTTCTTCAAAAATCTGAATAAGAACCTTGCCGATATCTTCTCTTTTCCATAGGTCAAACACCGCGCACAAAAATTCCCCGAAGGCCTTGGAAGGAACGCTGTAAGATGAAACCCCCGAAGGGCTTGCCGGGTCTTTTTTCACAATGGGTAGAAACCCGATATACCGGGCTTGAATCTCTTTAAAAAACCCATAGACTTCCCTTGGATGGAAGACATTTTGCGCGTGCACCACACAAAGAATGTCCGTGGTCACGCCCCTTGCGGATAAAAACTCCCAGGCCCGAAGGACTTTTTCATGGGTGGGCATTCCGCCTTTGGATACGCGAAAACCATCGTGAAATCGGGCCGGACCATCCATGCTCAACCCCACGGTGAAATTTTCCCTGGCCAGAAAGTCGCACCATTTTTCATCCAAAAGCGTGCCGTTGGTCTGAATATTGTTGAGAACGGCGCGGCCTTCCGGAGCATGCTTTTTTTGAAGCAACACAATTTTTTTAAAAAACTCGACCCCCGGGAGCGTGGGTTCTCCCCCATGCCAGGAAAAGCGTATTTCAGGTTCCCTTGTTCCGTGGATCACCTGGGAAATATAGTCTTCCAGAAGGTCATCCCCCATTTGAAAGGAGGTTTTTCCAGGGTAAAGATCTTCCTTTTCCAGGTAATAGCAATACCCGCAATCCAGGTTGCAGCGGGCCCCGATGGGCTTTGCAAAAATCTGAAATTCCGAGAGTTTAGTACCCATTAAAAGTGCTTCCGGTCAAGCAGGTCGTTTACTTCAGATATTTTTCAATCACGCGCTGAAGCATTTAAACATGCCGCGAGTTTAGAGTATCCACAAAAGTTTGTCAAACAGGGTTATGGCCGGAAAACCAGGGCTCCATGCTCATGGAGAATTTTAAGACCAATGACCAAAAGCACCAGGCCACCCGTTCTTTCAGCATAGGTGGAGAAGCGTCGGGCACTGCCCAATTTTTCCCCCATCACCATTCCGGAAAAGGTAAGAGCGCCCGCCACAAGACCGATGATCAGGGCCGGGGTCCAGATGGAAACCTTGATCATGGCCAGGCTTAAGCCCACAGCCAGGGCATCGATGCTGGTGGCCACGGACAGCATGACCAGGGAGGAGCCTTTGGTGGGGTCCTTTTTGTCAGCCTCCGCCTTGTCCTCCCCGAAGGATTCCCGAATCATATTGACCCCCACAAAGGACAACAGCAGAAAAGCCGCCCAGTGGTCGTATTTTTCGATCCAATTGTGGATGGTCAGGCCGAAACTCCACCCCAGAACCGGCATGGCTGCCTGAAAAAACCCAAAATGCCAGGCCAGCCTGAATCGCTGCCTGAACGTTGTTTTCTTGAGACTGATCCCGGCGGCGATGGATACGGCAAACGCATCCATGGCAAGAGCCAGGGCAATGGCAAGAATGTTATAAAGCGCCATAATATATCCTTAAGGAAAATAATTTCGCCCTTATTATCAATTTTCTATGCTCACATCAAAGCTTTTGTTCCGAAGGGGAACAGGTCCATAAGAAAAAGCTTTTATTTTCTGAAAAAGCGTGCTAATTCACCCTTCCTTTGAAGGGTAAATATTATTTACATTCAAAATTAAAACCCGAAGAGACCATTAAATAATAACAATTTTAATAGATTAATAGTCATCATGATGTTTTTTGAGGCAAGGGTGTAAGATTTTTTCGGGTTTTTTCCTATGTCCCTGAGTCAAATATCATGGTTCAGGAGGTTTGGTATGAAAACGAAGATTGTGGTGCTGCTGGCCGTCATTTTTCTCATTGCAGGAGTTGCGATAGCTGGAACCATTGAAACCCTGCAAAAACTCACGGAAGGCTATCAATTGCCGGCAGAACCAAAGGAAGGGAATGCCATGATTTATGTGCTTCGCCCTTCCAGCGACCTCATGGGTGAAAATTTGAACATCTATCACGACAACGGAACCGGCGAAACCTATAAAGGCGCGATCAAGGCAAGTGATTATCTGTATTTTGAAGTACCGGCAGGAAAACACTGTGTGATTTCCGAAAACACCAACAAGAAAGCATTGTGCTTTAAAGTGGAAGCAAAAGAAACGATTTTCGTTCAGCAGAACCTTTCCGCGGCCAAAACCGGGGAAGTGGAGGGCATGAGCATTATTGATCCTCTTCTGGGCAAATACTATGTGTCCGTCGCCAGAAGCCATAAACTCAGCCAGCAATAATTCCTGCGCAAAATGGTAAAGAAAAGCCCCGAGGAATTTCTTCGGGGCTTTTTTATTCCTGATCTTTGAAAGACGTCTAACGCTATTTTATTTTTGATTTTATTGTTTGCTGTTGGTATAGAAAGCGCAAAAAATATACGCAGTGACTTTTAATAAAAGGATCATTCTTTCTTTTTATTGTCGATTCGGCCCTATAACATATGCCTGAATTCAAACATCATAAACGGTTTCATGATTTGGAAACAGGTGTTTTGGTTTTTTGGCAACCATAACTTTTTTTTGGGAAGGAGAAATGAAATGAGAAAAAGTATTTTTATTATTTTGTGCGTGTGTTTATCCTTTTTGTTTGTGGGTGCTTCTTCGGCTGAAATGTATGTGGGCGCGAAGTTGGGTTATGTCATGACGACTGATACCGATCTTACAGTTCCAGGGTTGGGTACGGGAACCGTGGAATGGGACGGGGGTTTTGGATTTGGTGCTGCCCTGGGTACCACTTTGGATGCCTTCCGCATTGAAGGCGAGATCGAATATCGCAGCGCAGACATGAAAACCATAGCGGAAACAGATATATCGGTTGGCGGAGATATAAAAACCCTGAGCCTCATGGCGAATGGCTATTATGACTTCAATGCCGGAACTTCTTTTAAGCCCTATATTGGTGTCGGCATTGGATTTGCCAGACATACATTTGGATTGGATGCCGTAATCTATGACGAAGAAGAAGATGAAGATATAGTAATGTCCGGTGAAGCAGATGACACCGTCTTTGCGTATCAGGGGACAATAGGCGCCGCCTGGGCCATCAGCGATACTATGGATCTGGACTGTGCATACAGGTATTTTGCAACTGCAGATCCCGATTTTGATGGCGTCGAAGCCGGATATGCCAGTCATAATATTTCCCTGGGCCTGCGTTTTAAGTTCTAAGCGTTTTTCGACATAGGTTGCCAAAAATCCAATGGGGAGCATTTGCTCCCCATTTTTTATTCAGTAATCTTCATCCATACTGACTTCTCAAGGGGTTCAGGTTTCAGAATCCCGTTTCCCGGACCCCTACCTTGAAACGCATAGAGTTTTTTTCTCACGGCCTCAAAAGCCTATCAAATATTCCCCTGCAATCCCGGATTTCATTGGGTAATTTGTTCAAATTTTGATCCTGAAGTTAAAACCCGTTTCCCAAATAAAAACAGGGCCGTCTATATGATTACTCCATTGTCTTTTCCAGGAGTTAAACGGGTCATGAATGGATGACCGATTGGGCAAAATATTTAAAAACACATTGTTTTTATGTGATATTTTATTGTATTGACTTTGCTTGGCGATATGGATAAAAACATTATGCAGTTTGCAAAGAAAGTTTTTTGGCAACCTAAACCTTTTTGGGGAAAGGAGTGAGATGATGCGAAAAAGCAATTGGATTATTTTATTGGTTAGTCTGTCCTTTTTATTTGTGAGCGCGGCTTCCGCCGGGATGTATGTGGGGATCAAGGGCGGCTATCAAAAAGTCGGGGATATGGGTATTGTCATTCCTGCTGAAGAGGAAGAACCCCCCGTCATGGATGAACAAGCAGGTGCGGCAGGACTTGATTTCGATTTTGCCGAAGGATATGTCGGAGATCTGGAATTTGACGGGGGTTGGGTGATTGGCGCTGCTGTGGGCACCACCATTGAGCCTTTCCGGGTGGAGGGTGAACTGGAATACAGGAGAAGCAATATTAGCGCAGCCGATGTTCCAGGTGAAGATACCTTGGCCACCACGAGCCTGATGTTGAACGGGTATTACGATTTCCAGACCGATTCCAGCCTAACCCCTTACATTGGAGCAGGCATTGGCTGGGCCAGGCATGATATTAGCGACGCGGATGTTGATGATTCCGGATTCGCCTATCAGGGAACCATAGGTGTTGCCTATGCCCTTAGCGATACCATGGCTCTGGATTTCGCCTACCGGTATTTTGCCACCGCAGATCCTGATTTTGAAGGGCTGGATGCGAGCTATGACAGCCACAACCTCACCGTAGGATTACGTTTTGGTTTTTAAGTGAAAGAGGCTGCAGCATAACCGGGTTGCCAAAAATAAGAAGGGGGCTTTTTTAAGCCCCCTTTTGAATGTTGGGCCCACTGATTTTCAACAGATTTTGATCCTGAAGTTAAAACCTATTTCCCAAATGAAAACAGAGCTGTCTATATGATTACTCCATTGGTTTTTCCAGGAGTAAATGGGTCATGAATGGATGAGCGATTGGGCAAAAGATATCAAAACATACTGTTTTTATAATATATTAATGTATTGACTTTGATTTGCGATAGGGATAAAGACACATACAGTTTGCAAAGAAAGTTTTTTGGCAACCTAAACCTTTTTGGGGAAAGGAGTGGGATGATGAGAAAAAGAAATTGGGTTACTTTGTTGGTTTGTCTGTCCTTTTTGTTTGTGAGCGTGGCTTCCGCCGGGATGTATGTGGGGATCAAGGGCGGCTATCAAAAAGTCGGGGATATGGGTATTGCAATTCCTGCTGAGTTTGCTGATGATGATGATGATGAGATGCTATTAGGTGCGGCAGGACTTGATTTCGACTTTGCCGAAGGATATGCCGGAGATCTGGAATTTGATGGGGGTTGGGTGATTGGCGCTGCAGTAGGAACCACCATTGAGCCTTTCCGGGTGGAAGGTGAGCTGGAATACAGGAGAAGCAATATTAGCGCAGCCGATGTTCCAGGTGAAGATACCTTGGCCACCACGAGCCTGATGTTGAACGGGTATTACGATTTCCAGACCGATTCCAGCCTAA
>VMSV01000057.1 GCA_013791935.1 Desulfobacteraceae bacterium
ATTCATGGGCATTAAGGGCCTTTCTTTGGCCATTGCCGTTTCAGCCTTTTTTCAGGTTCTGATGATTTATGAAGTCTGGCATCGAAGATTTGAAAAAAGCGAAAAAATAAAGGTTTATGGGACGATTTTAAAAATGGTGGCTCTGGCCGCACCCATCGGTTTTTGTCTGGAGTGGATGCGAAGGGCCTGGGTTTCTCCTGAAAAAGTGATGTCCTTTTCCCGGAACCTCATGGTTATATTGGCCCTATCCACCCTGTTTGCCCTACTTTTTGCGGCCCTTGCCTATGCGTTCAAGATCGATGAAGTAAGAATCATTTTGGAACGGTCCAAAAGATTCAAGCCCTTTAAATTTCCTTCCTAGCGAGTACGTTCCTTTATCTTCCGGTTTTCTTCATTTCAATGGTCCGGCATGATATGGCTTTTGGTCATGGCGAGTTTGTATTCCGGATGAAGATACTCATGGCCGATATCCTTAAAAGAAAGAAACACCAGGGTGAAACTTTTCGATCCAAAGGTGATGTCCTTGAGCAGTGGGAGGAAATGATCCCGAGGTTTCATGAAATTCGCGAGGATGAGTTTCAGGCTTTTCAGGGCTTCTTGAACGGAGAAGTTCACTGAATGGAAAGGCTGTTTTTCAGGGAGGCTTTTTTCAGGATGAACCAGGGGTTGGGATAAAGTCATAGCCGTGGAGACGCGAAGAAAGGTTCCCGGCCTTAGTCTGAACGCCGGAATCCAGAACTGAAAACCTTGTTCATGCCATTCCTCCTGCAGGATTCTGGGCAGGTTGGCTGCTTTGGCCATGTCCGCAACGGTTTTTAGCCGAATGCCTGAGATTTCTGTTTTGACTGCCCAGAATGGGAAGTACAAGCAATCCTCCTCCTTGGAAACGTCAAAGGCAAAGGGAAGTTTCCGAAAGGCTTTGCCCATAGGCATCCACAGGGTGTCGCAATTCCTGCAGGACAGCACCAGTGCGTTTCTTTCCCCCGAAAGGTTCCAGCCGCAATCCGGGCATAGGGTGGCAAGGAAATCCAGGGTCCAGTTCAGGGTTTTCCGTGGAAGATCCGAAATGGCCTGTTCATCGGGATGGGCGATGGTGATGGGCTGATTCAGCACGGCGTCATACAACTGTTGATCCATGAAAACCGGCGAATAGATGATGCTTAAGGATTCCCCCAAGGTTTCCCGGTGGAAGCGGGGATCGGAGGATTCAGGATCAAATCGGGTTTGAAAAAGATTCACTGCATTTTCTGCTGAAAGGGTAGGGTGTAGAAAATCCCCTTTCGTATCCGGTGAAAGGAATTTCAGTTTCAGGGCCTGGCTGCGAAGCCCCAGAGAATTGGGTAGAAAATCCGATTTCAAGGCAAGCAGGCTCAGATCCATGAAACGATTCCTGATTTCAGAGGGAACACAGTCATACATCACTCCCTTGAACCGCCAGTAGGGCACATGAATCATCTCCCGGTTCACCGATGGATGTACGGGCAGTAAATACCTGAACACATCCTTGGGTACCAGATAGGAACTCACCTTGCAATAGGCGCATTGGAAAAGCCGGTCTGTTTCTTCAAGAACCGCCGGAGCCCCGCACTGGGGGCATTGGTATTCGATCTGAAGTTTAATGCTTCTCTCCGCACTGATTGCAGAAAACCGCCCGGGTCAGATTTTCCCAGCCGCATTGGGCGCAGGTCCAGCCCTTGGGTTTATCCTCCGTGGGATGGCCGCAGCGTGAGCAGAACTTGGCGTTGGGCGTGAGGTTTTTCCCGCAGCTCAAGCATTGGGTGAAAACCAGTTGCTGATGTCCGCAATGGGGACAGAATTTCGCATCCTCAGGGATCCGTCCTTTGCATTCTCCGCAGAAATAATCCCCGGTGGAAGGTGGCTTGGACTCAGACGTTGGAGCACCCGTAAGAAAACGGGCGAACATGGCCGGCAACATGAGCCCCATGCCTGCTCCCATTCCTTCTCCCGCACCGGAATCCCCGGCCTCGGAAATTTTTTCAATGGCCATGGCGGTTTTCATCTGCATAAGCTTGTTCATATCCTGGAAGATGTTCATGCGGCTTTTATCATCAATGGCCTTCTGAACCTCGGGGGGCGGGGTGATGGAATTAATATACAGATGGGTGAGGCCCAATCCGAAATGATTGAAGTCATCCTGGAGGTGCTTCACAAGATGCTCAGAAAGCTCTTGATACAGACTGGGAAGGGTGAAGATGGACTCGATCTGTTCCCCCATGACATCGTTGAACCTGGATACAATGACCTGGTTCAGGTAGTCCTCGATGCTTTCCGTGGTGAAAAGGCCCTGGGTGCCCACCAGCCGGTTGATCAACAGTAACGGCTGTGTGACCCTTACATTGAAAACACCGAATGCCCGAAGGCGAATGAGGCCCAATTCGCTGTCTTTAAACGCCACCGGGTCCCGGGTCCCCCATTTCAGGTTGCTGAATATCTTCATGTTCACAAAATAGACCTCGGCCCGCAAGGGGCTGGTCATGCCCCAGGGAATTGCGGCAATCTTCGTGAGCAGGGGAATATTGGCTGTCTTCAGGGTATGTCTTCCCCCGCCGAAGACTTCAAGGGCTTTGCCCTGGTAAAAAAACACGGCAGCCTGGTTTTCCCGAACCGTTAACTGGGCGCCCCATTTGATTTCACCGGAGCCGCTTTCCGGGATTCGGTGAACCAGTTGAAAGCCTGTTTCATCAAACCATTCGATTTCCTCTAAAAAAAAGACATTATTGCCTGCCATAGGATGCCTCCGATTTCATGTTTTCACTCTGCCCATGAAAAGATGGGTTCAGGGGAAGAACGGACTCGGTTTATGAATCCGTGATGCTGTTTTGTTTCAAATATTTAAGGTGTAATTTGCTTCGGGTGAAAATATCATAAACATCCGGATCTATGGATTTATCATTTTTCATGGTCTCCATGATTTTAAGAACGTTGACTGTTTTTAAAGCTTCTTTGTAAGGGCGGTCCCTTGCGGTGAGGGCTTCAAAAACATCAGCGATGGCGAGAATGCGGGACTGAAGGGGAACGGCTTCACCGGAAAGGCCGTTCGGGTAGCCCCTTCCGTCGAGCTTTTCATGATGGGCCCCGGCATATTCGGGAACCCTGGCGAGTTTTTCCGGAAAAGGCAGATGGTTTAATATTTTCTGGGTCATCAAGGCATGATTTTCCACCATTTTTCGTTCATGCTCATCCAGGGTTCCTTTAGGAATGGACAGCCTGTTGACCTCTTCTTTGGTTAGATAGGGGTATTCTTTCTGCTGGAACAGATAGGTTTTTCTGGATATCTTTTTAAGGCGTTTTATCTTGTCGGGGGTCATGGGGTTTTTCGGATGGTTGCATGAAATAATGAAAATCAGATCCTGCCGAAGTCTTTCGATGTTTATTTCGTACTTTCTCAGGTTCTTAGCATGGTTCAAACCGAGTCGCACCGGATTTTCAGATAGGTCGGGTTCCCGGCTTAAAAATTCAACTTTCAAAAGGGTTTCAATCAGATTGAACCGGTCTTTAATGCAGGTGATTCCATCCATGATGCCTTCCAGTTTTGTGGCCTTGTCAATAATGTGTTCCGGCGTGGTGATCTTGCCCACATCATGCATCCAGGCCGCCAGTCTCAATTCTTCCACCTCATTTTCATTAAAGCTGAATTCCGCATACATTCCGTTATCCGTCTCGTTGATTTTTTCTGCGATCATCATGGTGAGATCCACCACACGTTTGATATGGCCTCCGGTATAGGGGGATTTTTCGTCAATGGCTGTGGCGATGCTTTGGATAAAGGAGTAAAAAAGATTTCTCAAGTCTTCCGTAAGGTTCGTGTTGGTGATGGCCACGGCGGCCTGGGAGGCCAGGGCTGCGATAAGATCGATGTATTCTGCGGAAAATTCCACCACAGTATTGGTTTCAGGATCCATGGCATTGAGAAGCTGGAGAACGCCGATGATTTTGCTCTCATTGTTTTTCATCGGAATGACCAGCATGGACTTGCTTCTATATCCGGTGGACCGGTCGTATTCCCGGGTTCCCGTAAAATCAAATCCTTCCGCTTCATAGACATCTTTAATATTGATGGTTTTGCCGGTAAGAGCCACATGGGATGAAACATTTCTATGGTTCGGCTTGGTTTTGTAATACAAGGGAACATAGGGCAGGGCGGTTTCTTGTCCGCTGGTTCCTCCCATGCGGATATTCATGGATTTGTTCTGGAAGATTTCAAATTTCAGGGTGTTTGATTTGGCGTCCAGAATGTACAGGGTTCCTGCGTCGGCGTTGGATAGATCCCTGGCTTCATCCACGATTAATTCCAGAAGCCTGCTGATGTTTTTTTCTGCGGACAGGGCCAGGGCGATTTCCGTTAATTTTTTGATGTGTTTGATCTGATCTTCCGCGTAGAGTTTGACTTCGGCAAGAACGGATACCAAGAGATGGTTGAGCCGCGGGTCCCCTGATAACAGGTCCGAATCAAAAACGGGGGATGTGTTTTCTTCCGATTTATTTCCGGAACTTCGGTTTGAAGATGCCATGTGGGGCCCCCTTTTGAGTTCAGCAGTCGATGGTGGTCATGCCTTTCTTGATGGCGAATTTCACCAGGCCTGGAATATCGTGTATATTCAGCTTTTCCATGATTCTGCTGCGGTAGGTTTCGATGGTTTTCGGGGAAAGATAGAGGATTTCCCCGATTTCAGCGCTGGATTTTCCCTCCACCACCAGCTGAAGGGTTTCCCTTTCCCTGAAGCTGAGCTGGTCCAGGGAGGGGTGATTGTTTTTTGCCGGGTTGTCTTTGGCATAGAAATCGATAAGATCGTTTGAAACCCTTTGGCTGAAATAGCGAATGCCGGAATGCACCTGACGAACGGCCTTGATCACTTCCTGCCCGGCGGATTCTTTCAGCAGGTACCCTTGGGCGCCAGCTTTCACCGCCCGGGAGATATATTCGGAACCATCGTGCATGGACAAAAAGATGATGCGGGTATTCCGGCAGGCCATAGCGATCTGCTGGGCCGCTTCGATGCCGTTTAACTTGGGCATGGAAATATCCATGAGAACGACGTCGGGCTTCAGGGATTCTATGGATTTAACAGCCTGGAGCCCGTCGGACGCCATTCCCACAACCTCAATGTCATCCTGGGCTTCAAGAAGCATTCTCAGGCCATCTCTTACAATGGCGTGGTCATCTGCGATAAAAACCGAAACCATATGGATAAATCCTTTAGAATGATGCGAAACAACAATATTTCGAGCGAACCGCCGGCTTATTTCTTTTTCCTGGAATAGTTATCCAGTGCGCAAAGGATGATAAACGGTGATGTGACGATAAACTCGAAAATAAAGCCCATGGGCACGAAAAGGATAAGAATGTATCGTTCAAAAATCAAGGATTTTGCTTTCAAAAGCCATTGCATGAGATGTTTGTTCACTGTAAAAAACCTTTTTGTATTAGGAACATCCCCCGGGCGACCTATTTTCCGGAACCATCCGAAGGTTGTCCATTGGCTTTGGGCGTAAGCCAAAAAAGGATTAACCGAAGCCGATTAATCCTTTTATTTCAGTGGTACGCCTGAAGGGATTCGAACCCCTGGCCCACGGCTTAGAAGGCCGTTGCTCTATCCATCTGAGCTACAGGCGCGTAAACTATCAAGCTATTTTAAGTTGAACCCGGGCTTGCCCGTTCTCTTTATGTCGCTTGGGCACATGCTGCGAATATTAGGCTTTATAGCTGATGTTATTCTTTGTGTCCATGAAAAAAAACTTGGATTAAAAAATAGGCCGGGGGATTCGCCGGGCTTAACATGAAGATAAGCTTTACAATCCCCATATCCGCTGGTAAAGACTTGACGAACTCCGGAGCAAAGGCTTGCCACGGGCAAGAGCGACTGAAAGGAGCATCCAGCCCCGATCCAAAAGTACGGGGTGCATAATATTATATGGGCGTACCCTTAATAAATATTGCCTTTTCCCATAGGATCTTTGCCTACTTTGGTGTCTTGATTGTTTTTACCCTCAGTTTGCTTGGCATTATTGGATGGATTGGTCTGTATGAAGAACCTGCGGGAATGCACAGATTCCGGATCGGCATCATGCTGGGTGTGGTTGCTTATTCAGCCGGTGTCCTTGGGTTGTTATGGTTTTTGACCAGATCCTTGAACAGAGCGGAAGATGCCAGGCTGGAGAGCGAAAAAAAATTTCGTTTGATTCAGGAGATATCCCATGAGGGCCTAACCATTCTTTGTCCTGTGAGAAGCAAAGATGGACGAATTGTGGATTTTGTATGGGAGTATGTTAACCCCGCAGCAGGTCGAATTTTCAGGCAAGCGCCCGAGGATCTGGCAGGCCGAAGGTTGCTGGAGGTATTGCCCGGCTTCAAGGCCAACAATGATCTTTTCGAGTATTATGTTCGGGTGGCCGAGACCGGCCAACCCGGCGACGATGGATATTGTTACGAAGCGGAGGGTGGCCGGGGTTGGTTTCACAACATGGCGGTGAAACTGGGCGATCGTATCGCCGTAAGCTTTTCTGTGATCACTGATCGCAAGCAGTCGGAACAGTCCATCAAAGAGGGCCTGGACATGCTGGCCAAGGCCGAACACATTGGCCATACGGGAAGCTGGAGAAGGGACTTGACCACCGACTATATCGATTGGTCTGACGGGACACACAGGATTTTCGGGTTCCCGGAGAATGAAAAAGTTTCACTCCAAAAATTCATGTCCAAGTTCCATCCGGATGATCTTGCGGACCTCGTGGAAAAAGTTCAGAAGACCGTGGAAAAGGGAACCCCTTTTGTGGGAGAATATCGCATCCTGCGCCCCGACGGGATAACCCGCCATATCGAGACCAGAGGAGAAGCATCCCTTGATTCCCGAGGCAAGCCGGTTATTCTCCATGGAACTGTATTGGATATTACGGAAAAGAAAATACTTGAAGACGGTCTAATCAAGGCCCAGAAACTCGAATCCCTTGGAACCCTTGCCGGGGGGATTGCTCACGACTATAACAACCTGCTTGCAGGCATCATGGGAAATATTGAGCTTGCAAAAATGGACATTGCCCCGACGGACCCGGCCTATGCGGTATTAACAGAGGCAGAAAAAGCAGCGATGACCGCAAGGGATCTTACACAGCAGATCATCACCTTCTCAAAGGGCGGATACCCTTTGAGCAAGATCATGCAAATTGGAGATCTCATAACACAGGCCGTCCGGTTGGCCCTGAGCGGATCATCCACGGAAACAAAATGGACGGTCGCAGACGACCTTCCTGAAGTACAGGTCGATGAAAACCAGATTCGTCAGGTGGTACAGAATATTACCATCAATGCACAGGAGGCCATGACCCAAGGGGGAACCCTCTTCATCCATATCGATAAAGTATGGATCCAATCGGATACCACACTTCCACTGGAGGAAGGGAATTACATTCAAATGGTTTTTCGGGATGAGGGATCGGGAATTTCTGCGGAGAACCTAAAAAGAATATTCGACCCCTACTTCACCACAAAGGCCATGGATTACAAAAAGGGCATAGGATTGGGGCTCTCCATCTGCTATTCCATCATCAAGAAGCATCGCGGACATATCGAAGTGGAGTCGAAACCCGATATGGGTACGACTGTAACCATTTATATCCCGGGGTACCTCGGGCAGGGAAGAAAATAGAAACCATGAACCAAGACCGCAGCGATTTGAAGAGTAAGGGTGGGCTTCGCCGACTGGTGAATGCATTCGGCTATTTATACGCGGGTTTTCGACACGGCATTGCCCATGAGGCGTCCATTCGCCAGGAGCTCTTCGCTCTGGTCATTTTTTTGCCTGTCGCAATCCTTTTGCCGGTCAGCAACCTTGAGCATTTGATTCTTGTGCTTTCCATGATGTTGGTGGTCCTGGTTGAATTTCTGAATTCAGCCATCGAAGCTACGGTGGATCGTATCTCTGTGGAGCGTCACCCCCTGTCGGCCCAAGCCAAGGATCTCGCGAGTGTTGCCGTTGGAATCTCCATCTCCATGACGGGACTATGCTGGCTTGTCATTGCAGGTCCTGTGGTTCTCCGCTGGTTGGGTTGCGATGGTGCATAAGGTAGATGAACCCATGACCCTCCGGGCAATTACTTGATTTTGATCCGGTCATTTCCGGGATGATGGGCGAAAAAGAGAGACTCGTCATTCATGGCATTTGCCATGATCACCATGTATTGCTCATGAAAGCCGGTTGTATCGAAGCAGGCACTTCGGGAATCGGAACTTGCGGGATTGTGCGGGTTGTATTTTTCACCCCCCACATAATTTAAGATGATTTGGGGGATATCGTAGTGATGAATGGTGTCGTAACGAACGGGTTGCCCGTTCTCCACAACGTAGATGCGGTTCATGTGGGTAACATCCCTGGATTTCCCCAGATATTTAAGTTTTCGATAAGTGCCGGGACCGTAGCTGAGGGGAGGTAAGTGATCGCTTACCAGGATGATCATGCTGTGGGGATCGATTCGAATCAGTTCTTTCACAAACCAGGCCATGGCCTTCGTTCGGTAATAACATTGATTGGCTGCCCGCTCGAGTTGATTGTCACGATATTTTCCCAACATTTTGACAACGGTCGGCCGTTTTTCCGTATTGATGAAGTGGGGTGTATGGCCATAGATGCTGAGAATGTAATTAAACAAAGAAGTGTGGGGATTTTCTCTGATCCAGTTTTCAACAAATGCCGCGTTTTGCGTAAACAGACCCTCGTCAAACATGTACTTTTCTCCGGTCACATCCCCGGTGCTTAAATAGGTCTCGCTTCCCGGGGCATATTCCCGGGCATAATAGATGTTTTCAAAGCCCGTTCCCTCGTAAGCATGGGTTGAATTAAAAAAATCCGGCAGGAAGGCATTGGTGGCAATGGTATGATAGCCAGCCTGGGTGAGAAGGTTTGGAAGACATAGGGTTTTTTCACCGGTGAACATATCGAATTCAACACCTGAAAGCTCCCGCATGGCTGGGGTCCCGCAAAGCACCTCAAATTCTGCTTGGGGTGTGGCACCACCGAAGACCGGCGAAACCGAAAGACCTTCTTTGCCTTTGAAGAGGGCATTAAAAGACGGGTGTACGGGGTTCCTGGAAAAATGCACGCCACGAAACAGGTTGGGGTCGATAAAGCTCTCAAGGACGATGAGATGCACGTTACCTTTGGATCCAAGATTCCGGACGTCGTCAACCGTACGGTTGAATCTCCGTTTAAAAGAAGAGTCGCCTTGATACGCAAAGGCTTTATTCAGAGAACTTTTCCGGCGGGCTTCATAATAAAGCGCCATGCTGAAGCGTCCATTGTTGCCGGCGTTCAGAGTGTCCATCAGATACGGGTCAACATATTTCTGGGTTGTTTCAAAAGCCGTTACGAAAAACCCAGGTCCTCTCACCACGACTGCCAGTAAGGCCAAAAGTGGCAGGGCCCCCAAAATCAATGGTCGCCATCGACGCACCTGCACGCAAAGCAGAAAACCTGTCATGGGCAAGCCCAAGAATAGGAAAAGAAGCCCCTTGGTTTTAAGGGGCATGACCAGGAACAGTTCCTGCAGTTCACTCACCTCGGTGATTCGCAGAAGCCTGCCAAGCAGAAGGTGATAAACATCAAAAACACCATACAGTAAAAAAACAGGTATGGCAGCGACCAGAAACTGAAACCGGGATTTGCGGGTGATCAGGTTGCCATAATAGTAGAGGTAGAGAAGCAAAGGGATTTCAAAGCGCCATGCGGTCAGCACGGAAGGCAATCCGCCAAACCTTTCCATGATCATCGTGTAGGCAAAAAGAAACAAGAGGAAGCCGAGGTAGCGGTTCAATAGCGGCTTGGACAAGGTGGAACAAGGCTTACATATCTTTAATTTCATGGAAAACATCCGGGACAAATGCCCATCCGGAAAAAAGCATCTTTTGGCACACCCCAGGTTTTTATTAAAAACACCGGGCCGTTCTCCTAACCAAAATCTAATATTTCCGAGGCAACACTTCTAATCAAGGCGGGGTGGATTGTCAATGGTTAAAACGGCGAGGACCCTAAAGAATGTCATGCGTATTGATATAAATCATTGATCATTAATCTGTTATCATTTATCTTCAAATTCTCAATATATACCGTTTGGGCGAATTTATGCACATCACACTTAACCCCGGACATCAAGTTTTGAGAATACGGCAGAAAACAAATGTTTGATACATCCACCATCATGTGGGGACTCCTTTTCGGGTCCATCGGATTTGGTTTTTTCATCTATGGCAAAAAGCAAAAAGTCTTCATGCCTCTGGTTTGTGGCATAGGTCTAATGGTCATTCCTTATTTCATAGGAAACATCTATCTGCTGGTTTTGTCAGGTATTGTTTTGATGGCGGCTCCCTATTTTTTCAGGGTTTAATAACTCATAGATTCTATTCCGAATCTTTATCCAAAACCATAGGTAACTATGGATGAAAGGAGATCAAATGGAACTACAACGTTATATCGGTATCGAGTTGTCCGGATTAAAAATGGCCATGGGAAGGGCTCTTGACAGTTTGACCCAACAGGAAGTGATTTGGCGTCCGGCCTCGGGATGCAACTCCATAGGCATCATTCTCTTACACGTGGCCCGATCGGAAGATTCGTTTATTCAGGGAATGCTGCAAAGTAAACCTCAGATTTGGAAATCTGAAAAATGGTATGAGAAACTTAACTTGGCAGAGGAAGAAGACGGAGCTCATTTTACCATGGATCAGGTCAATGCCTTTCAGGTTCCTCAATTAAGCGATATCATGGCCTATTACGATGCGGTGCGGGTTATAACCAAAGAGCGCTTAAGAGCCATGGCTCTGGAGGACTTTGACAAAAAGGTGACTTTTCCTCATTTTGGCGAGGCCCCCGCGGCGTCTATTTTTTCCTTCTTAATTGCCCATACCTCCCAGCACATCGGTGAAATATCCTATCTTCGCGGGATGCAACGGGGGATGGACAAATAGATGGGTTTAACTTAAACCCATGAGAAGTTGAAATCAGTGAACCTTTTGGCTCTGGGTCGGGAAATCAAATCCTGACAGGGTCCATTTGTGAGGGGGATCTATTGGTTTTGGTCTTGACAAACAAGATCCCCCTTGCTATAAAGAAACCTCTTCAAATCAAATTCTTATTCCTTTTTTCATCATTCCAGGGCG
Organism: Desulfobacteraceae bacterium; assembly: GCA_013791935.1. Classification (GTDB taxonomy): domain Bacteria; phylum Desulfobacterota; class Desulfobacteria; order Desulfobacterales; family UBA5616; genus VMSV01. The sequence continues at coordinate 11,168 of VMSV01000057.1, forward strand.
CCTCTTGCTGTACATGTTTTCCTGAACGTAAGTTTTATTTTCTCTAACCCAAGGAGGAATGATCATGGAAAAACACGCAATGTATTACGACATGCTGGTGAGGGTGACCAATGCCATTTCACAGTGTCGTGACCCGGAAGAAGTTGCATTGATCACGGCGGAAAGTGTCAAGACCGCTTTTAAAGCCAAAGGGTGTTCCGTCTTTCTTGTGGACAGGGATACCCGTGTGATGGGTCTGGCTGCATCCCATGGACTCAGCCAGGAGTATCTGACCAAGGGGCCTGTTCGCTATATGCAAGAAATTGGAGAAGTAAAAGACCAGGTGCCCATTGCGATTTATGATGTTCAGGATGATCCGAGAATCCAATACCCTGAAGCTGCTAAAAAAGAGGGAATTTCATCTTTGCTCGGGGTTCCCATCATCTCTCATGATAAGGTGATCGGTGCACTTCGCGTGTATACCTCCGAGCCGTGGGAATTTTCCATGCAGGACATCACCTTGGTTCAAGCCATAGCACAGATCTGTGGCATGGCAATGGATATGTGCAGAATGTACAAAGGACACAAAACGAGCATTGAAATCCTGAAGAATTTGCGGGGAAAGGAATATTACAAGTCCCGAGGCTGGACACCTTATGAAGGGGTTCCCGTAAGCGTGGCAAGATAATTCAATCCTATCGGCCATAAGGACAGGTTAGTCGTTCCTGGCAATTTCATAGTCAATCCGCAAAACCATGGGGACTCCCGATCGGGCGGTAAACCCCCTGTGTCAGGATAGATGTCGCCTCTGATGTTCCGAGTTGAGAGATTGTTCGCGCCAGGAGGAGGCCAGGAGCCCCCGGGGGCTCCTGGCCTCCTCCTGGCGCGGCGGTCGATGAGAAGCTGCTCTCAACCTACAAT
>VMSV01000009.1 GCA_013791935.1 Desulfobacteraceae bacterium
CTAAACTGGTATTCCCGGGTAAGTTCGCACCGGATAGCTTCTGTGAAATGGTCCAGGAGGAAAAGGTGAATAACACAGCCATGGTGCCCACCATGCTGGCCATGATTCTTGAATACAAGGATATTGACAAGTGGGATTTGAGCAGCCTTACCAACATTGCCATCGGCGGAGGCTCTTTGCCCTTGGGTTTGAAACTGAAAGCTGAAAAGCTCTTCCCCTCCATGAAAGCCGCTTCCGGGTACGGCATGACGGAAACCATGGCCGGTGTGATCGGCTCCACCTTGAAACGGCAAATGGCGGACTGGCCCCAGGAAGAAATTGATCAGATCATTGTGAAAACAGGCTTGGCCAACGTTCCGGCCATTGCTGCCCGGGTGGTGGATACGGATGGCAAGGATGTTCCCAAAGATAACGAAACCATTGGAGAAATTGTTCTTCGAGGGCATTGGATCACGGAAAAATATTTCAAGGAGCCTGAACGTACAGCCCAATCCTGGAGGGATGGCTGGTTCCATACGGGAGATGCCGCAAAAATTGATCAGGAAGAGTATATCACCATTGTGGACCGGATTACGGATGTCATTCGTAGTGGCGCTGAAATGGTGCCCACGGTGCTGCTGGAAAACTTAACCAGCAATGCGGACTTTGTGCTGGAGGCCACCTACGTGGGTGTGCCGGATGAAAAATGGGGAGAAATTCCCATGGCTCTTGTGAAAGTCATGCCCGGTATGAAAGTCAAGGAAGAAGACCTCTTGAAATTCCTGGAAAAAGAGGGGGTTGAAAAAGGTAAAATCACCAAATGGATGCTGCCTGTCTATGTGGCTTTTGTGGATGAAATTCCCAAAACCTCCGTGGGAAAATACAATAAGCTGGAAGTAAGAAAAAATATGGATAAATTCGTAGCCATGGCCAAGCGGGTCAGATTATAACAGGAGAAACCTCAATGAACACACAAGCATCTGTTATGGAATCACGCCTTTTTCCGGTGGTTGAAACCCAGTTCGGCAAGATTCGAGGAATCAACCACCAGGGGGTTAAAACCTTCAAAGGTATTCGTTACGGCGCCACAACTACCGGAAAAAACCGCTTCATGCCGCCCCAGCCGCCACAACCCTGGGTTGGTATTTTAGATGCCTTTGATTACGGCGAAATTTCCCCCCAGACCCCGGCGGATAGAAGGGGGGATTATACCAACCTCATCATGTGGGATGCCCAACCCGGAGGAATTGGGGAGGATTGCCTTCGGTTGAATGTCTGGACACGGGGACTCAATGATAATGCCAAACGGGCCGTGTATGTGATTTTCCACGGCGGAGGTTTTGCCACCGGATCAGGAAATGCCATGGGGTTTGATGGCTATGATGCGGCCCGTCATGAGGATGTGGTGGTGGTTTCCGTAACCCATCGCCTGGCTGCCTTTGGCTATCTTCACCTGGCAGGACTGGGGGCTCCGGAAGAATTCAAGTATGCCGGGGTGACGGGAATCATGGACATGGTGGCGTCCCTGAAATGGGTGAGAAACAACATCTCCGTATTCGGCGGCGATCCAAATCGGGTCATGATTTTCGGCCAGTCAGGAGGCGGAGCCAAAACCAGCACCCTGCTGGCCACGCCTTCGGCCAAAGGATTGTTCCAACGGGCCGCGGTCCAGAGCGGATCAGCCCTGCGCCTGATGGAGCCCGAAGCCGGAACCAAAAGCGCTCAAATGCTTCTGGATGCACTGGGGTTGAACAAGGACAATATTGCAGAAATCCAGAACCTGCCATTTACCACACTTCTTGCGGCCCAGGCAAGCTTTGGTCCAAGAGGGGTGAATTTTTCACCGGTGATTGGGAATGATTTTTTGCCCCATCACCCTTTTTCCCCCACCGCTCCGCCTGAATCAGCCGATATTCCAGTGATCATCAGTACCACCCTGGATGATGCGGCCATTGCCCTGGCGAATTTTGATCTCAGCGAAACCGAGCTCAAGGAAAATCTCAAGAGGGATTATGCGGGAAATGCTGACCGGGTGTATCAGTTGTATCGGGATACCTATCCCAGGGTAACGCCCTACCTGATTCAGGCCAGAATCGCCACAGACCGGGGGTTCAGAAACAGCGCCATAAAACAGGCGGAGTTGAAGGCTGATCAGAAAGGCGCCGCTGTTTACTACTACATTTGGGAGTGGCCCGTGCCGACCTATAATGGTAAGTTCGGTGCAGTTCATGGGGTGGATGTGGGTTCCGCCATTCACATCTACCGGGAGCCCATGACGGGATGCGGCCATAAGGAAGGGATGCTCATGGTGGAGCGACTGTCTGCCGTGTGGGCCAACTTTGCCAAAACCGGGGTTCCGAATTCGGAGATCACCCCGGCATGGCCGGCATTTAACACCACGGAACGGCCCACCATGGTTTTTGATCTGAATACCCGTGTTGAAAATGACTACCGGCGGGAGTTCAGAATGCTTTGGAACGAGTTGGGAACCACAGGTAATTTGCTGGGATAATATTAACCAATTTGCCGGAGACGACTTTTAAATATTTACTGTCTCCGGCAAAGCCCCCCCTTTTTTAAGAATACCCGGAAGCCTCCGGCTTTTTCCAGTTGCCTGCCATCAACAGCCAAAAATTCATTGATCCGAATCTTTCTGCAGTGTAAAAACGCCTTACACCATCTTGAATTTTGGGAAAATTCGATGGATAAGAATTTAATGCTTTAAAAGATCTCTTTGTGAAGACAATTAATTCATGTCATAATTGGTGTTGTTTTTTAAAAGAGGCTCGTATAAATTAAATGTATTAATCATTTACACAAGAGTTTGATCAAACAGGAGATTCTTCATCCATGGCATCAAGTTCACCGGAAAAGGATAAACCAGCTGGCATCGCTCACTCTGGAAGACCTCTGAGAAGAAGTCCGGCCTTTGACCGGGACCTCACCAAGGGCAGTATCAGCGCAAACCTCTGGTCCCTTTCCTGGCCCACCATGATCAGCAGCACCATATTCATGATCGGTCCCATGATTGACATGATCTGGGTGGGAAAGCTCGGATCTGCTGCCATTGCCGGCGTGGGGGTATCGGGCATGGCCGTTATGGTCATCATGTCCGCCATCATGGGATTGAATACCGGCAATCGGGCATTGCTGGCACGGTTTGTGGGGGCAGGGGATCAAGCCCAGGCCAATCACGTTGCCCAACAGTCCTTTGTCATCAGTGTCATTTTTGCCATCATCATGGCCATTATCGGCATATTCCATGCGGAATTCATTTTAACTTTTTTGGGGGTAAAACCGGATGTTGTCAAAGAGGGTGCCGATTACATGCGTGTGATGTTCGTCGGGGCGATCACCATGTCCATGATGATGATGGCCACCGGAATCATGCAAGCTTCCGGAGATGCCATCGCCCCCATGAAAGTCAGCGTCAGCATCAGGATTTTCCACATGATTCTTTGTCCCTTTCTTGTGTTCGGGTGGTGGATTTTTCCTGAACAGGGTGTCAAAGGCGCTGCCATGAGCAATGTGCTGGCACAGGGATTGGGGGCTTCTATATTATTGTGGTATCTCTTGACCGGAAGAACCCGGTTGAAAATGAGTCTGAAGAATTTTTATTTCGACCGAATCATGATCTGGCGAATCATAAAAGTTGGTTTTCCCTCCTCCATCACAGGAATGGAGCGAACCTTCGCCAATTTTATTCTCATGTGGCTGGTGGTTCCTTTTGGAACAGCTGCCGTGGCTGCTCAAACCCTTTCTGAAAGAATCGATGGAATGGTCAATATGCCGGCCATGGGTCTGGGCCAAGCTTCAGGGGTCTTGGCCGCCCAGAATCTAGGTGCGGGAAAACCGGAGAGGGCTGAAAAAACCGCATGGACAGCAGTGATCTGGTTCAGTGCCGTGACATTTACAGGCTCCATTTTCATCTATTTTTTTGCGGAAAATATTGTTCATGTTTTCAATAAAGAACAGGAACTGGTTGGGATTACAGCCAATTTCCTTCGGATCAATATTGTGAGCTATCTGGTGTTTGGCGTGGCTGTGGTTCTGATGAACAGCTTGAATGGTGTTGGGGATACGAGCATTCCCATGTGGACCACCATGCTCACCATGTGGCTGGTTCAGGTGCCCATGGCATACTTTCTTCCCAGAATGACGAATCTGGGGGTTTATGGCATTCGTTGGGGAATTGTAACGGGCATTGTCATAAGGGCCGTGGTCTATACGTTTTATTTTAAAGGCGGTAGATGGAAAAATAAAATGATATAGGAAAGTGAAAGAAGGAATGGATCTATTTTATAGGGAAAAATTCAGGTAAGCCTCTCCCACACTTTTTCGGCATTTTTTCCTTTGACCCTGATGAGTTCCTTGTTCATGATTCTTAACCTTTCCGCCAGTATTTCTGAAAAAATTCTGTAAAGAATATACCCAAAAGCGATTTTGTTATCTCCAGTCAGATTTTCAATGTGCTCGGCGTCAATGGCCAGGCAGACAGTGTCTGCTGCGGCGCTTGCCGAGGCTGATCTCGGGGCACTGTCGATGAACCGCATTTCTCCGAAAATATCCCCCCTGCGTTTGATTTGGGTGATTTCTTTGCCCTCCTTGGAAATTACGACTTTCCCGTAAATAAGAAAATAGATCCAGGAGTCTATTTCACTTTCCTTAATGATGTCTTCTCCCGCCTTATAAACCCGGAGTTTGCTCATGTGCAGCAAAGTATGAAGTTCTTCCTCGTTAAAGGGACCGAAAACCGGGATCTTCTTTATTTCTTCAATAATCTTTTCATTTTCTATAAGATAATTGGTTTCCTTCATATTTGACCCTCCCGCCAGTTGGGCTGGCATGGCACTTTATTCTGTTTAATCGGCATAAAACAAAAAAACATAACATGGATACTATCTCTTTATGCTTTTTCAATGAATGGCTGTGAAAATAAAGCTCATCTGATGCTTCATATGGAAGGTGCCCGTACTGTGCTAAAAAATATACATCCTTTCAATCATGAAAGACCCGGAATCCTTCCTGCCTGTATATTAAAATATACACCTCTTATACAATTCCATACAAAATACTTCTCGATTAACCCCATGGATTTATTCTGACATTCACAAACCAACTGAAATAACATGGTAATAAATATAACCAGCGCATTGGTATGGAACATGCTTATGGAATAGCCTGAGTTGCCAACCCTATCTTATTACAAAACAAGGAGGAGAATGCATGTTTTCATTTTTACAAGAGGGCGGAGGATTTATGTATATCATATTCGGCGTCTCCATTGTGGGATTTGCCGTATTCTGTGAACGCGCCGGTTTTCTTTACTTCAAGCTTCAATTGAATATGGATAAGGTTTTCAAGAAAATCAGCATTCATCTTGAAAATTCAAATTATCGTGGGGCCATTGATGAATGTACAAAGATAGAAAAACACCCTCTTGGCCGAATCCTTAAAGCAGGCCTCCTCAAATCCGATAAAAGGGATAAAGAAATTGAGATGACCATGGAAGAAAACATCATGAAGGAAGCTTCTCTTGTAAAAACCAGAATCAACTACCTTGGCTTGATTGCCAATATATCAACCTTGCTTGGTCTTTTAGGTACCATTATGGGCCTGATCCAGGCATTTCAGGGAATCGGGGCAGCGTCCGCCGCAATGAAACAGGAGATATTGGCCCAGGGTATTTCCGTGGCCATGTTTACCACTGCCTTTGGCTTGATTGTGGCCATTCCTTGCCTTGCCGGTTTTTATGTCCTCAACAACCGTAGTGATTATCTGATCGAACAGTTTGAAGAAAAAGCATTGAAGCTCTTTAATATATTAACCTCACTGAAAAGAGAGAGGGAAGCGCAATGTCAGGCTTAATGAGAAGAAAAACCAGGCAGGGTGCGGATGAGGATTTGGATATGGTCCCCATTATGAACATGTTTCTGGTCATCGTGCCGTTTCTGCTCATGTCTGCTTCCTTTATTCATATCAAGGCCATTAATGCCTCCGTTCCCATCATGGGAGAATTGTCAAAAAGTGAAATAACGGAAAAAAAAATGGTGAAAGTAACTGTGATTGCCGAAATCATGCCGGATGGAATCCTTTTAAGCCTTAATTCCGATGCTCTGGGTCCGCAGGATATGAAAAAATGGACGGAGAAAATTACTCCTGATGATAAACAAGAATATGAATATTCATCTTTAAAAGACTACTTGAGAAAATTAAAGACAGAATATCCGGCCAGCGATACCCTGATTATCATTCCGGCCGGTGACGTTGTTTACGATACCATTATAAAGATCATGGACGTGGCAAGACAGAGTGAAGATAAGATCAATCTGTTTCCAAATGTGGTGATTTCAGGGAAAGTCACCTAGGAGAAATAGACATGGCTCTTGGAGCAATGAGACAAAAAAAAGCGTTTACTCCGGTCAAACTTCAAATTACATCCATGATGGATATGTTCACCATCATCTTAATATTTCTTCTTTTCTCCTTTTCAGATCAACCGGAAATCACGGGTATGGAAAAAGGCATGGAATTGCCCGATTCCATTTCGGAGATGAACCACATGGATACACTGAAAGTAATCCTGTCTAAAGAGACTTTAAGTATCGGAGACAAGGTCATTGCGAAAGTCAAAAATGGAGAAATTGTGGGTTTAAATCCAATTGATCTTAAAAGCTCTGAAGTATTCAAGGAACTTGAAGCCTGTCTGAAAAACAATCCGCCCGAGGCTGAAAAATATAATGATGCAAGGCCTATTCTATTTCTTTGTGATAGAAAAATGTCTTTTAAAACCGTCAATCAAGTCACTAAAACAGCGGCCATGGCAGGATTTCCCAATTTTCAGTTTGCTGTTTTAAATAAGTAAATACAGCCTATTTTCTACCCTTTGTCCGGAGGCTTCAAATGAACCAGTTTGTAAATAAATTCGTTTTGATTGGAATGTTCATGCTTTTCGTCAATACCTTGTATGCCAATCCCCCGGAAAGACAAAAAGACTTTGATCCAACAGCAAACACCGGCGAGGGAATGATGCAAAGGATTGATTTTGGAAACTCCTATATTATGGGTCAAAAAATACAATCCGGGGCGGTTTACCTGCTTCAAAGGAAAAAAAGCGAGATAAAGAGCATGCTTAAACCAAGAGAGAATTACAGGGAAGAAATTCTTGAAGAGTTTAACAACACACATAAAGAAACGGGCTCCGATGCAAACAATCTGCGATAGAACGGAAGAAACAAAAGCCCCGGCCACTGAAGGGTATTCATTGAAAAAGGAAACCAGAACCATGTCCGTTGTACAGGTTTTTATATTCAAAGGAGAAGAATGCCTCGGGATGGATTGTTTCCATAAAGAGACGATTGTTATCGGCAGTAAAAAAACATCGGATATAAGCTTGGACCATCAAGACATTGCTGAAAGTCATGCGGTTATCCAATTGGATGAAAATGGCCTGAATATCCGATCCTGCCATTCAGGCAAAATTCAAGTGAGTGGAAAGGCCCTGGATTCCTGTTTATTAAAACCGTACGATTTTATTGGTGTAGGGCCTTATACCCTGAAGGTGAAGATGGCCCGGGGGGTCGAACATTCATCCTTGCCCATGAAAAAAGCCCTGACACAATCAGAATCCTTTATAAAAGATCAAGGCCGGATGGATGAAGGTCCGAATGAAGGGATGGGAAACGAATCAGACCCAATCCCATCGGCCATTGAAGATATGCCGGTTTTCATGAATCAAAAGGATGCCGGTTTGTTGTTTGAAGAAGAATATGATGATGATGAAATGGAAGACGACTCACCGGCTCCCTTTCTGACTGATGTCCTCTTTCAACGTCATAAAGAAGATTCGGGATGGCTTGAAAACCATGCAGCGGTTGAAATCATCAAAATCAAAAGAAACAGAATTGTTGATGTCCGGCACTTAAACCAGTCCGAAAAATATTCCATCCCCCATCTAAATCGAAGATTCTGCCTTGCGGAATATAAAGCCGAAAATACTTTCCATATCTATTTTGATGAAAATGTCCGCGGTCGGATTCAAAAAGGGGATATGGTTTCCAGGGACCTGGCAGAGTTTCAAAATCCGACCGGTCTTCATGGAAAATCCAAAGGTCGTTACCGGATTAAAATGTCTTGGCATGATCAAGCTTTCCTGGAGGATGACGATTATCAGTATTGTATTAAAATGGTTCACAAAACGGTCAGTCCTGAAATTGCAGACACCTTCAAAACCAAAAGCCCCGTATTTAAAAATCTTTTTCGATCCACGATTGTTCATCTCATTGCTCTTTTTATCCTCGGGCTTGTTGCTTCAATTCACGAGAAATCGGAAATCAAAGACCCTGAAATGTATTTTGCAAAAATTGATGTGGATGCGTTGAAAAAACAATACAAGACACCAAAAGCCAAACCGGAAAAAATACCAACGGTTCGACCCGCGGAAAAACTCACCATGGAAAAGCCCGCACCCACCACGAAAGTCACCCCCATTGTCAAACAAACGGCGGATAAATCCAAACAGCCGGCATCCAAAATTAACAATGGTAAAGCTCTGTCCACCAACGCCGGAGGGGGGAGTGGAAAAGGCGGCAATGTGACCAATCGAAATATCAATCAAACCGGTATTCTTGGTATGATCGGGGACAGCATTGGAATTACCCCCAGATCCGCTTTGGCAACAGTGACCAACCTGGATTTGGTTTCATCCCCCGGGGCCGGCCCTTCCAACATGAAAGTGGGAGGCATTGTCGGCAAACTATCCACGGGTGACCTATCCATTCCCACGGGGGGCGTGGTGAGATCCAAAGGTTCGGGTCAAGTATTAAGAAGCATTGGGGTTTCAGGCAAAGGCAGTGAGTTTGCCGAGGGAAAGGGAAAGGAAATCGCAGCCCTTGAGAAAGGGAAAACCGGTCAGAAAGCCGTGATGGGAATGGTTTCCGTAGACTTGAACAAGTCCGCTAAAGTTCAAGGCGGCGGTATGACTCGGGAAGCGGTTAAAAATGTGATTGACCAGCACTTGGATGAAATTAGTTTTTGCTATGAAAATGCTTTGATGGATTCGCCTACCCTTATGGGGAACATTGTTTTTGAATGGAAGATATTGATGTCCGGCAGAGTCGGCGAAGTTCAAATAAAGTCGTCCACGGTTAGATCCGATCAAATTCATGCCTGTATCAAATCGGCCATCAAAACTTGGCAATTTCCACAACCGTCGAGTGCCGAAGTGGTTGTATCTTATCCATTTGTTTTTAATATCGTAGGCTTTTAAGGAGCGAAATTCAATGAATAAATTTATCGTAAGCTGTTTGATTATGGTTTTTGCAGGACTCAGTTTGATCACAGAAGTATTGGGTGAAAGTAAAAAGAGCGAAGAACATGTTGCGGCTGTTCAGGAAAGAATATTTTTCAAGTACCATGAACTCGATGCCAACATCGGCTATATTTCCGATGATGACTTCCATCACCTTTTTCCCATCGGAATCGGATACGCATTCAATTTCAATGATATCTGGGCCTGGAAAGTGCTCGACAGCCTCTTGATGGTCGGATTTGAAAAAGATCTAAAAATGGACCTTGAAGAACAATTCGGGGTTACACCATCCAACTTCAATCAATTAAAATATGCTTTTCACTCCAATGTAATGTTCAAGCCCCTTTACGGTAAAAGTGCTTTTGGCATGAATAGCATCATCAACCATGAAGTTTATTTTCTTACGGGCGCTGGTGTGGTGGTTTATGAAAAAAAATACAGCTGGGGTGCAAGCGACTACGAAGTATCTCCGTCTGTGAGCATTGGATTGGGAACCAAAATATTCGTCAATCAAAAAATATGCTTAAACGTTGAGTTGAAAGACTGGATTAATTTCAGGACAGATGATGTGGAAAACAATTTCTGGCTTGGTTTAAGCCTGGGGTACCGCTTTAATTTAAAGTCCAGGCCATCTGAACATGATGCGACTTATGAAAAACTAGACAAATACATGGATTGAATTGAACATGATAATATTCAAGGTCCTATCCCCGGTCATGATTATGGCGCTTTTGGGATTTTCAACCCAGGTACAAGCCTTGCCGTTTTTTAACAAAAAAAACACCAGTACCCTGGAAGAAAAGTCCGGAAAAGTTGACATCAAAGAAAAGAAAACCCTTTTTCGGATACCCTTTCTTGGAAAGAATAAAGATGAAAAACCTGAGGCTCAGCAAAATCCCGAAAAAGAGGAGGAAAAAGATAATAAGAAATTCAGTTTATCCAATATCCCATTTGTAAAATCTTTTACCAAAAAGAGTGGAAAAATAAACGCCGACTTGGAAAAGAAAGGTGTGGATTATTTTTCAGAAGGATATCAGTGTTTTGAAAAAAAAGACTATGATTCGGCGGTACATTATCTTTATGCATACCTGAATTCCCATTCACCGGATGATACGGATTATGAGTGGGCTGAGTTCTTTTTCGGTATTTCCCTGGAAAAACAAGGGTTATCCCATGCCTCGGTGGATGTTCTCTCCCATCTTGTGGGACGGAAACCAAACCCCAAAATAACGTCCTATAGTTTGGAGCTGTTCGAAGTCATCACAAGAACCCTTCCCTATGACCGGGATAAAGTCATCAACCAGGTGCTTGGGGATGAAGAATATGGCTTTGTGGAAGGAAATCTTATGGACTTTATTAATTACCATAAAGGGGTTTTTGATTGGGAGCATGGATTTTACATGTGGGGGGAGGGGCATTTCAAATCCCTCAAGTCCGGCTCCTATTATTACTACAAATATCTTTATGAAAAAACTCTTCTGGATATCTACCGGAATAATATTGACGAGGCTGTCCTTTCATTGAAGGCGATTTTAAACGGCATGAAGGAAAATGATCGATTCAAGGATGAAGTTCGTCAAACTCTTGGCCGTTTAATGTATGAAAAGGAAGAGTATAAGGCGGCCACTGCCGTATATCATGAAATTCAGGCGCCGATACTTGAACAGGCTGAAAACCTTCTTGAGAAGGCATGGATTCACTATCGGGCGGGAAATTATCAAAAAGCCATGGGGTTGCTTTATGCCTTTAAAGCTCCGAGCTTTAGAAACTGCTTTACACCGGAATATTATGTACTGAAATCCCTGATCTATAAAGAGGTTTGTCATTACCAGCGGGCCATGGACGTGATTGATGAATTCAAGGCCCATTATGGACAAGCTCTTGATATGATTTATAACCGGGAGGAAGCCAAAGACAACCGTTCCCTTCTGCTCGTTATCCTTAATAAACGGAACATCAAGTACTTGTGGGAATTCATGTCCCTGCTGGAAAAGGAATTCGCCTTGGTGCAAACCTTTCCGGAATCGGATTTGAAAGCCTACCTGTCCAAAATATATGAGCTTGAAATGAAAAAAACCGGAAATGAATTCAAGTATAAAATGCAAGCGGAATATGAAGAAATGGCCAATTCACTTCTCCGCTACGAGGAGGAGTCCCATCTCCTGGAATATGAGATAGGCCTGGATATGTATCAGCGTGTTCAGGAATACCATTATAAAAAGAATGAAACCGAAGCCAAGGCAGAGAATGTTGAACATCGTGAGGTCGCCTACCGTTTTCAGGGAGAATTCTGGAACAACGAACTGGACGATTATAAAGTCAATTTGCCCAATAAATGTGAATGCTCAGAAGAATGGGATGTATTTTTTAAATGACAACAAAAATGAAAATACAAAAAATATCATGGATGGTTTTCGCAATTCTTTCTCTTTCATGGTTTTGCCTGAATCAGGCGGGAGCCAGGGAAAGTTTTGATTTTAAAAAAACAGACCAGGCTGTGGAACAAAAAAAATATCTTGAAAAACTGGAAGACGATTTCAAGAAAGTGGACATGGCCATCGCCAATACAAAAACCCTGATCGACAAATCCAGAACCCGACCCTACCTTCCGGAGCTGTATTTAAGGCTTGCGGAACTCTATATTGAAAAATCCAGAATCGTCTATTTCATTCGCAAAAAACAGGAAGAACAAGCCATTAAGTCCTTGAAACAGGTTGAAGCCAAAAGTCTGAAAATACAAGCTGTTGAAATCTATCAGCGTATTCTGGATGCTTTCCCTGATTTCGAAGAACGGGACAAGGTACAGTTCTTCATGGCCCATGAATACAGGGAATTGGGTCAAATCGAAGATATGGTTAAGTGCTACAAGGAAATCATATCCCGGTATAAAAAAAGCAAGTATGTTCCGGAAAGTTATCTTTTGCTTGGAGACTATTTTAACAATAACGCTGATTTTGAAACCGCCATCAGCCATTATACGGCCGTCATGAATTACCCTGAAAGTCCAGCTGTTGTGATCGCAAGATATAAACTGGCGTGGTGTCATATCAACAAAAAGGAGTTTGATAAGGCCATTAAACTTTTTGAAACCTGTGTTGGCGCGAACATAAAAAATGAACTGGATATTGATACTTATAGAAGCGTGGATATCAAGCTGGAAGCGTTCATAGACATGGCTTACTGTTATCCGGAGTGTTACCGGGACGCGAAGCCGGAACATGCCATTGATTATTTTAAAAAATATGCATGGTCCCGTCCGGTTTATACCACTGTTTTGGAAAAGCTGGCCTATCGGTATTTTATCAAGAGTAAATGGGAGCATGCATCCGTCATTTATAGGCAGTTATCCGAGCTTCAGCATAATCCTGATAAATTAATTGAATATGCAAAAAACACTTTTGAATGTGTTCACTCCATGGGTAAATTTGATGAGGCGGACAAGGACATGGCCCATATCATCAAAGCCCTGAAATTGCAGAAATACTCTGTATATGTACCTGAAGAAGAAAAAGAGAAAAACCTTTTGGAATTTGAGAAATATTCAAGAAATATCGTAACCCGTCTTCATGAGAAAGCCAGAAATGATAAATCCATAGAGAGCTTCAAGTGCGCAGCCGACTCCTACAAGCTGTATCTGGATTTTTACGAAGAAAGTCCGGTTTATAAGGATATGGAAGCCAACTATGCCGAGGCTCTTTTTTCTTCAAACCAATATCTCGCGGCAGGAAAAATCTATGAAAAAATGGCCAAAGAGAACGCAATAAAAGTGCCCCGGGATACCCTCTATAGTTCCGTGCTTTCTTATTATAGTGCCTTAAAGAAAAAGGAACAATTGAATTATTACGAAACAGCCTATGCGCGTGATGGTCTCAGGAAATCAGGAAAGCTGTTTGTGAAAAACTTTCCTAACTCCAACTCTGTTCAGGATGTACTGTTTAACGTGGCCTGGGTGGCCTATGATGAAGGTGAGTATGAGAAGGCCATTGGTGAATTTTCAGAATTTATTAAAAAATACCCCAATGCGCCTTCGGCCAAAGCCGCTGTTCATCTGGTTTTGGATGCCTATCATTTCAGAGAGAACTACGATGGGATGATCAAATTTGGCAATGAAGTATTGGCGAAAAATAATCTGGGTGACTTAGCAATGAGAACGGAAGTCAGAGAAATCGTAAAGTCAGCCGAGTCCAAAATCGTCTCCTCCATGACCGTTGCTGCAGCCAATGACTGGGAAAAAGGAAGCTCTGATCTCGCACAATTTGCAGAGGAAAACAAGGACAGTGGAATTGGAGAACAGGCTTTGCTGACCCTTTTGGTTTCAGGAAAAGAAAAAGGAGATTTGGCTATGGTTTACTCTTCAGCATCCAAACTGCTTGCGCAGTACCCGGATTCGGAAAAGATGGAGAGTACTTTGAATGTGATGATTGAAACCATGTCCAACGCTCACCAGTTCAGACTCCTTGCAAAGTATCTGGAAATTTACGGGGATAAATATCCTAAAAACAAGAACAGCGCTGAATTCATCGCCCAGGCGGGTTACATTAGAGAAATTTTAGAAGAATATGATCAATCCAATACCAATTTCGAAAAATACTTGAGATCCGGAGCTACCCAAAATGGAAACATGGAGAGTACAGTATTTGCCATGGCTGGAAACGAAATGAGATTGCATCACGAGGATCGAGCCATCTCCATCTTGGAAACCTACAGGAATAGCCTGTCCGCCTCGGGACAGATCAGAGCGGATGCCTTGATTTCAGATCTTTATATTCAAAAGAATGACCCGGTGAAAGCCAGTACCTATCGTTTGAAAGCCCAATCCGCCTATACCCCGGCTGTGGGGAAGAAACAGGAAGAGGTGAAAACCGCCGTAGCCGGAATGATGTACAATTCCCATAATAAAGATTTTGAAAAATACATGCAGATTTCATTGGCTTCAAAAATAGATAATGCTGTTGTGGCTGAAAAAGCAAAAACCCTGGAGAGCCTGGAAAAAGCCTATTTGAGCATTATTGCCTATGAATCAGGGGTCTGGGGATTGAAGGCCTGTTATCGGTCCTACGAGATCAACAATGAATTTGCCGATTTTCTGAAAAATGCGCCTTTGCCTGATCTTCCCTCGGATCAAATGGATCAATACCACAAGATCCTGGATCAAAAAATTGAGGGATACAGGGATAAGGCAAACCAATTTCAAGAGGCCTGTGCGGCCCAGGCCAAAAAATGGGAAACCTGCGACCCTGAATTGGCAGCCTATTTTGTAGGTTCTAAAAATTCAGGCAGAATCAGCTCTTTTTCAAGTGGTAATGCTCAAACGGATATTTCGGAAAATTTTATTCAGAACGGTAAGCTCAAACAGGTTCATGAGCAGTTGATGCAAAAGCCCGGTGATTCCGATCGCATGATTCTTTTGGCCAAAGGCTATATTGACGCCAGGGATTACAGGCAAGCCATCGTCATCGCCAGCAAAGCCATTGATGAAATGAAAGATTCGAAAAAATCATTAAAGGCTGTTGCCCACAACCTTTTGGGCCTTTCATATCTTTACAACCAGAACGATTCCCTTGCCAAGGACGCTTTTAAAAAAGCCCTCAAGGAAGATTCAAAATGCGAAAGTGCAAAGATCAATCTGGCGGCATTGTTTCGCCATTACGGGCATACGGATAAAGCGGATGATCTTTGCGATTCCCTTCGGAACACTAATTTTACGGAGGATGAGAACAGCGCAATTCATCCCCGTGCAAAGGAGATGTATAATGATAAAAACCGGCTGGCCCATAACTAAGAAAGAAAGAAATATCCTTTTATCCATCTCTTTTGCCCTTGTTATTTATTTAACAGGGTGCGGGGGCGGGGGCGGAAGTCCCAGTGCTTCAGACGATTCAAACGATGATGATCCGCCTTTGCCGGCAACATGGACTGGAAACCAGGTGCTGCAATTGACTTCGGGTGGATTGCTTACACCTAGAATACAGGCATTTCAGGAAGATGAAGATCAAATGGGCTTGTTGTATTTTGAAGATGCCCAGAGCGGAGGCGGAGAGTATGACCTAAAGAAGATTGTATTCCAGAGTGCAGGCGCCCAAGCCGGTGCAGTAATGGTGGATGAACACATTGTAACGATTGATAATTGCAAGACCTTAGCCACAGCGAGAAACGTGAACGGAGATTACATTGTGGCCTACCAGGGTGGCGAAGTCAAAGACTGCGGAGGAGAAGAGCAGGCCGATGCCATGTTCAGCATGGAAAGCAACGGGACCTGGGAGGAATATACAGGTGCCATCGGGGAAGTTGAAAGAAACCCGGTATTTCATGACGGCCTCGCTGGCGGGGATATGTCCTTGGTAAATGATTCTTCGGGGAATATTCATCTTTGTTTCCAGTTTTATTACGAGGGGTGCGATACCATGAACGCGAATTACCCGGACCTGAATTATGTGAAAAAAAGAGCCGGAGACCCAAGTGCTTATGTGGCTGAAGAACAGGTGGAAGGCAATACCTATTATACAGGTGGCGGCATACAAAACAACGTCGGGCATCATTGCAAAATGATTCTGGATCAGGATGAAAACCCCGTTATATTTTACTATGCAGAACTTCCGGGAGGCTTGAAAGGGTTGAGAATGGCCCGCAAAATTAACAACGTTTGGGTGAAATCCTGGGTGGAAAGCGGTATTGAAGTGGGGGCCATCGCCTGCGCAAGGGATGAAAACGGGAATTTGGGCGTGGCCTATTATGTAGTGAACTATGAAGATCCTTCCACCAACGAAGTCTCTCCGGCATGTCTGCGTTATGCTCAGAATTCCCTATCACAGTTTACTACATGGACCTGCCGGATGGTGGATGACACAACCCTTTGCGGGAAATTTCCCAGCCTTGCCTTCAATCCTTCCGGGCAACCTGGCATTGCTTATTTTGAGGAAGAAACCTACAGTGGGTACTCCCTGCAAAATCTGAAACTCGCTATCTATAATGGCCAATCCTGGGGTCTTGAAACAGCCGCTTCAACCGGGAATATCGGCTATTACAACAACCTCTGGTTTGGTGAAGATGATACTCCGTTTATCAGCACTTACTCCGAATCAGAAAAAAAGATTTACCTTTTTCATAAGTCCTAAATAATTCCACCTAAAAAAAGGGTTGGCTCAAAAACCGTTAACATTTGAAAGACAAAAGGGGACGAGGTGTAAAATGAAAATTCGATATCTTTTCACCGTAATATCAGGCGCAATTATTTTTTCGCTGATACCGTATGCCCAGATGAGGGGTGCTGATTTTAACCCAAATGATTGGTTCGATGAATGTCCTGATGATCTTTGCGGTGCTCCGCCCAGCGGTGGTGTGGGGGGTGGAGGGGGTGGCGGCGGTCCCATCGTGGTGAGTTATGATCTAGGCCCGGTGTGGGCATTGGATGAAGATATTGATGCGGACGGTGCGGTGGACACCCGGGACAATTGTCCTTATACCCCCAATGATCAAAGCGAAAACGTCGATGGTGACGACCACGGTGATGCCTGTGACAATTGTCCTGCGATCGCAAACAATGAGCAGGAAGATACCGATGGAGACGGATTGGGAGATGCCTGTGATGGGGAGATCGACGGCGATGGTATTCCCAACGCCCAGGACAATTGCATTTTTATTTCCAACGTTAATCAGACGGATTACGATGGCGACGGTATCGGTGATTTATGTGATGAAGATGACGATAACGACGGGGTGCCGGACAGTATCGACAACTGCAGTATGGTTTACAACCCCGGGCAGGAAAATGGTGATTTCTATCTTCTGGGCGACACCGCGGGAGATGCCTGTGATCAGGACCGCGATAATGATGGTTTCTTGGAAGATGGCGGCCCGGACAGGGACCTTTGCCCGAACTGTAAGAATCTTAAAAACACAGATTATGATGAAGACGGGATAGGAGATGCCTGTGATAACTGCCCTAAAGATCCAAATTCCAATCAAATGGATTCGGACCATGATGGAATAGGAGATATGTGTGATGAATCTTAAAAAATTATCCCTGATAATCATGGGTATACTAAGCGCCACCCTCTGGGGATGCGGTAGTCCGGAGTTGGAGTACACCCAGGACCGAGCCATCGTTAGCCTTGCCGGAACATTTTTAACGGAAAGTCCGGATGAAATTAATTTCCCGGTAAAAGTTCTATTCGCCATTGATTGCTCATTAAGCATGGGAGACACTGTGGATGGGGTCATGGTGGGCTCTGATCCCCATTTTCTAAGAATCGAAGCAGTGAGGAATTTTATTGATGAATACAACAGCAATGAAAATACCTCCTTTGAAATCATGCTTTGGAACAATGATGTCTTTGATCGGACCCGCACCATTGACGGAAGAGGGGGATTCACAAAAGATCCTGGTGAATTGAACCGGGTTCTTAATGCTGCAAGAAATGATACCATGACCGACTATCTCGGGACACTGGACACCATCTATGCGGATATTCAAAGGGATATCAACAGCGCCGTTGAAGAAAGCATCATCAGAACAAAATACATCGTGATATTTCTCAGTGACGGCATGTCCAATGTCCAGGGCGGGAGTCAGCCCAATTCGGATATCTGGAACAGTGTCTCTGAAATCGCCGATATGGCGGAAGAAAGAGGAGTGGGAAGTTTCAATTTTCATACTTTTTTACTCCTGGGGATGTTTCCGCCCACCCAGGAAGGACAAGCTGCGCGTGCCTATGCTGAAAACTGCCTCCAAGGCATGGCCGACAGGGGCAATGGTCAATTCAGACTGTTTGAAAGTGCTGAAGCCATTGACTTCGTCAACATCGTGGATATGCGCCTTACCGTTGAATATAAAATCAAATTTCTGGTGGCCACCAACCACAATGTCAAGCCCGGTCTGGAACTTGTTTATCTGGACAGCGACGGAGACGGACTTCTGGATGATGAAGAAGAAGACCTTGAAACGGATCCCGGGTTAAAGGACACGGACGGGGACGGATTGAGCGACTTTTTTGAAGTCAGAGTGAGTTCACCCGGACATGTTCTGGATCCTTTGGTTCCGGACAGCCCCTGCGATTTAAGGCCTTCAGGAACTTATCCGGATACGGACAATGATGGGCTGACCGACTGTGAAGAATATGTGAAAGGGACCAATAGACGAATGGTGGATACGGATGCCGACGGTATTCCCGACGGCATAGAATTCGAAATGGGAACCAACCCTTTGGAGATTCAGTCCACAACCGATGCTGATTTCGATGGCTCGCAGGATTGGGAGGAAATTCAGGGTCACACGAATGTTACGTCCAATGATCCTAAAATAAGGGAACGATACAGTTATTCCTATAGTATTCTCAATCAGGGTCTGGTGCCCATCGACCAGGGAAGCGGCCTACCGTCCTATGTCAGGCAGTATGGGTTTTCCATTTCAAACATCAATATTATGGAAACCCTTGGACATACAACCGACAACGGAGGCGAGTGGGTAAGGGGGGACAATCTGATACGGTTTTATATCGCCCAGGTTCCGGAGGACAATCCGGATAGTCCTCCGATTTTCAGAATGGCAGAAGTGCTGGTCAATACCAGTGAGGGAGGAAGTACGATCCATCTTACACCTAATGACTTTACATTGATGCAATAGAAGAGGTGATAGATATGAAAAATGGGCTTATGATCATAACCGTTATGTTTTTTATGGCTTCATGTTCGAGTTTTAATCAAGATGCAGAAGAATCAAGTATGAAGGAGCTAACACCGGGTCAATCGATTTCAGGCGAAATATCACAGTCTGAAGAAGTAGACTGGTACCATTATCGAGTGGTTGATGCCAATAATGTTTTGCAAGTTTCCTGTACGGGAAGTACCTTTCGACCAGATGTTCAACTTCTTGCCACGGTTTATGAGGAAGGGGCTGATGGCCAAAAAATAAGACTTTACGGTGAGCATTCGCCGGAAGGGAGCCAATTGCCTGCCGACCTTCTGATGAATGTTTACATTGAAAGGCCCAAGGATATTTACATTGCCGTAAGAGACCTTATGGATGATGCCGACTCGAGCAACCCCTATAAGCTTAAAATAAATTTCGCCCAAGCCGATGAAGGCAATGATAACTTCAGCCAGGCGGTGCCGATTACCGTTGATGATGCGGCAAGCTGCCAGGTTGATGAAATCAGCTCCATAGGCGATATTGATTGCTTTAGTTTTAACGCAGAGCAGACCGGGGTCTATTCGGTGGATATAGAATTTTCCCCATTTAATGATGGCACGGATGTGGAATTGGCCATTGACTTATACGACGATGATGGAACCTTAGTTACAAGCCTTGAGCGAGTACAGAGTCATCATTACAATCTGCTTCCCTATTTGAATGCAGGCATCTATTATATGTTGATTGATGATTACGGCAGAGATGATTTTGATCCGGCGTCGACCTACAGGGTTTGCGTATCTTCTTCCAATACAATGGAAGCGAGTGAAAACGATGATAAAGATCATGCCGCAATCATGACTTATAACCCCATTACCAGAACGTATTCGATTGCGGGGTCACTGGACTATGCCGACGACCAGGATTGGTACCGGATGCCTTTGAATGAGATTGCGACCACAGGATTCAAAGTGTTGCAAGTGTCCTTTGATGATGGGGAAACGGCTCAGGATTTTAACTATCAATTCAATCTTTCCGACGAAACGGATAAAATCCTTTTATCTCACCAGTTTAATGGTGGCGCCGCGGCCTATGCTTCACAAATCAAGGCTGGAGCAGGGGAACATTTCATCCAGGTGAAGGCAGCCCCCGGTGAAGACATAACCCTCCAGGCGCCTTATATCATAAGTATTCAAGTTCTGGACATTGAAGATGCTGCTGAAAATGTATCAAAGATCGATTCTGAAACAGGAGAAACCGTTTACGGGAATGACACCATCACCACAGCCGATGGGTTGCTTTTTTCTTCAAACCCTGCGGATGCCGTTACGTGTAAAATCGGGTATCGCGGGGATGAAGATTGGTATTCCGTCAGCATTGCCAACCCGACGGTTCCCCACATTCTTGAAGTCTATCTGGATACCGATGACCAGCCATCCCTGGTGGATTACTACGTGAGCATCATGCGGGATCAGGTGATCACAAAAATGTTTGACGCCAATGGCAACGATAGCGGAACCGAATTGAAAACCAGCATTTATGTTGCGGCGGTTCAGAACCCTGCGCCATTAATTTATTATTTCAGAGTCTGCGACTATCAAGGGGATGACGGGGATGGAACTGTTGCCTACAGGATCAGGGCCAATGTCACAGAAGTGCCTATGGTGTTGCCGCCGGACTTGGTGGTGCCGGATTCCGCCAGGATCTATTACAATGAAATGGACGAAAGGCAAACCGCATCTGCTGAAACCGTGTTGTTGGAGCAGAACTCCTTGGTCCAAAATTCCTATAAAGTGAATACCAGCCTCCTTAAATATAACGGAAATGAGGCTGCTCCGGGAGTGACCAAAGTTCAGAACCCCGATGGCACCATCACCGTCACCTTTCCGTGGATTGCCGGGTATATTGACTTTCAGGGGGATCAAGATTGGCTCAAGTTATCCCTGGACCCCCTGATTCGTGAGGGACTTCCTCTGGATTCCGATTGGTATTATGATATCAAAGTAGATCTGCATGTGGATCAACCCGGCGATTCGGTTGAATATGTGTGGAAGCTTTACCGGGACTATAACAGCAATCGGATACTAGTGGATCGTCCGAATGATTCCGATGGATTTTTTGCAAGCGCAGGAGACTCGGGCACAGGCATAGCCCCTCTGGATATCAGCGTTCCGGTTGCAGGAACCGACCAGAAATTCTGGGCAGGGGACGCTTGGCAGGGGAATTTTTACCTCAGTATCAGTGACTTCAACTATGTCAACTCCCTCCATCCGGATGATGAC
>VMSV01000004.1 GCA_013791935.1 Desulfobacteraceae bacterium
GAGACAAACACGCAATTGGAACCCGGTGCTCGAGGTTCAGCTAAATCCTGAAAAGCAAAAAGCTACCGACGTGCACCCCTTTAAAAAAGCAGCTTAATAT
Organism: Desulfobacteraceae bacterium; assembly: GCA_013791935.1. Taxonomy (GTDB): domain Bacteria; phylum Desulfobacterota; class Desulfobacteria; order Desulfobacterales; family UBA5616; genus VMSV01. Next base: position 101 of record VMSV01000004.1, read on the forward strand.
CGGTTCAGGCGACATCTATCTTGACACCCGCCGGTGTCAGGGTAGTTGTCATCTCAACTGTTCCGAGTTGAGAGACTGTTCGTGCCAGGTTGAGGCCAGGAGCCCCCGGGGGTGTCTGCCACAAAACATCAAACCTGAACCCATCCTTAAATTCCAATTGAATAAGTTGAAACCCCCGTGGTATGAAATGACTCGCAATTTTCCGGGGAAAGCCGGATAGGCCGAGGCCTTTTAAGGGGCTTTCCCATAATTTTACGGTCTTCTGGATGCCGGCCTTGGCCGGAATGATGGTAAATATAGAAAACCGATTTTTTAATCATTCATGTTTAATTGCTATTAAACTAATGAAAAAAAACAACAATACAGAAAAAAGCATAAGAGGAATATTGATGAAAATCAAAACGGTTTCATTTGTGGTGGGTTGTGTTTTGTTGCTGGGAGCCTGTGCCGGTTCATCCCTTTTTTCCGGTGCAGGAAGAGAATTTGAAAAGGGATTGGCCTTTTTTAACAGTGGGAGTTTCGAGCAGGCAGGCCCCCATTTTTTAAAGGCCATTGAATTGGATCCGGAATATGGGCAAGCCCACCTTTATCTGGGAAGAACCTATTTGAATATGGGGCAGTGGGCCAAAGCCATCCAGCCCCTTCGAACCGCCTATGACCTATCATCGATTGATACGCAAAAAGAGGCTCTTAATTTTCTCATGGATGCCATTCTCGGGGCCTCTACCTCCGAAGTAAAGGCAGGTCATTTCCAGAACGCCATTAAATACCTTCAGGAAGGGAGGAATTTGGATCCCCGGTCGTTAAAAGTTAAATCGCAACTGACGGATACTCTGATTTCCTTCGGGGGAAAGCTCCTGGCGGAAAAGAACCTTTCCCTGGCCATTGAAAACTACAAACAGGCTACGGATCTAATGCCGAATAATCTGGACGCTTATATGGGCCTTGCCCGGGCGTTTCTCCAAAAGGGAGAATGGTTAAAAGCGGCCAGTTATATCCATCAGGCGGAAAAGATCGATCCCAACAGCGGCAAGGTTCAGGACCTGCTTAATCAAATACTAAAGATGCAATAACGGGCATGAATTTGGAAATTCAATATCTTCGGGCAGGGATTGCAGCAGCGTTGTTCATGCTTGGGATGATTCCGGCATCCTCTTCATGGGCCCTGGATGGGCACCGGGATTTTGGCCGGTATTTTTATTCCGGAAACGGGAAGATCTCTATCTACAGCGAAAGGACCGAAAAATCCTTCTCCGGGGTTTACCGCAAGGGGGCAGGGAACTATGATGAAAAGGCCCTTGGGGAAATTTGCCGGGTATTCGGTGCGCCCTATAAGCCTTCCCAAAAGGGACTTTCCTTAAGGCTTGTGGAGTTTATGGATTATCTGGAAGACCGTTTACACCCAGGCGCAAAAATCACCCTAACCTCCGGCTACAGGAACCCGGAATACAATACCATGCTCCGGGAAAAGGGAAATCTGGCAGCCAAGGCCAGCCTTCACCAGTATGGCATGGCAGCAGATCTCAAAATTCAGGGTGTAAATGCCAAAGTCCTATGGGCGTATATCAAAGCTCTGAAATTCGGAGGGGCCGGGTATTACCATGGGGAAACCATTCACGTGGATGTGGGGCCGGCCAGGTCCTGGGATGAAACCACCTCGGGTGTTGGAACCGGAATATCCGACGATAACAAACTCATCGGGATGATCATGGATTATGACGTTTATCAGCCCGGAATGGCCGTTACGATGCGATTGATTCGCATGACGGCTTTTCCCATTGGTGTCATCCCTGAATTTTCCTTGTTTCGCCAGAATCCCGAGGGGGAATTTGAAAAATGCCTGGACTTCAGCCCTGCTTTCAGCATTGCCCAAAAAGAGCACTGCATGGATTTGCGAAATATCGAAGAAATGGACCGCATCCAATGGAAGTTGCCGGGGGATGTGAAACCCGGCCAATACAAGATCCAGGCCCGTTTTTGCGATGACGCCTGGCCGGATATGCCCCGGGAGATTCTCACCCCGGAA
>VMSV01000239.1 GCA_013791935.1 Desulfobacteraceae bacterium
TCCGGGGTCCGGATAATCTTCCATAATGACACTGGGTCTCGGGCTATTGTTGTCTCGATTCCGATGCGCTCTAAAGGCAATATTGAACGAAATAGTTCCTCCTGGCGCTTTTTAAGCAGTATGTAAGTTGGATTAAACCCCAAGACGTCTTCGGGTTTTGATTCCCCGTATAAAGTAATAACTTTGTGTCTGTAATCTTGTCCCATCAGGCCATATGTATGATAGGCCCCTGCGGCGTTAAAGATTCGTGCGGGTTCGAGGAGATCAACCACCTTAGGAACATTAAGCCTTTCGGCTCGAGTCTCATTGTTGCGTATATACCCATACAGGTATCCTCCTGCAAGATTATTTGTCATGATTGTGGTCATGAAGAAGAAGGAAGCTATAACTATTCCTTTCAAATAAACGGATGCTGTTTTTTCCCAAACATCGCCCAAAAACAAAAAAGATATCAAAATCGAGAAGATTGCGTAGCGTATCCAGATGGCATCTGAAAAGCCAAATAACAGCAAGGATATCCACGTAATGGAATAAATAACACCAGCTCCTGCAGGCTTTGAGATTTTTGTCCGGTTTCTAAGGAAAAGCCACAGCAAAAAGATTGGAATAACGATTCCTGCTGTTACTGCTCCTAAACCTTCATCATAGGTATAGTAGGTTTCTGTCCAAGGGTATAATAATCGTTTCAAAGAATTCACAGCATACCCTGGGTAAACAGGTAAAAGCGACTTTAGGTCAAACCCGGGCAATCCAAGGATGGAAACAGGGTAAAAGGGATTGCCTTTCTCGATCAGATTCCGCAAATACCAGTAACCACCACCAAGTAATGAGGCAGAAAAAAAAGCACCTGATTTCGTGAGCATCCACGACCAGTTCAGTCCTATATCCAAAACATCCGGACCATTGCTTCGCCATATTTTTCGTGATCTAAGAGCTGACCCTATGGCCACCAATGTAATAGCCAGCGCAGATGAAAGCATCGATAGCTTGGACCCTACGGAAAGACCTATGGCTAAACCGGAACAAATAAGGTGACTGACGTTAGTCAAATCGGTCTGGACCCATCGGACAAGGAAAAAGACGCCCAGCAATAAAAAGAGAACGCTGAAGGTGTCTGTGTAGGCCGTGGTTGCAAGCAGCGGAATCATCGGGACCGTGGCCGCACAGCAGGCTGCTACAAATGAAGACCGTCTTCCCTGCCCGATGATGCGTCCCAGTTTATAGATCATGTAGATGCATAAAATGCCGCTAAAAAACGATAACAAAAAGGTAAACCTCTCGGAACCTGTAGAGAAGTTCCAACGCAACAAAAGTTCTGTATTGCCGGGGTAATAAGACTGAATATTGGCGTCCCTTAGAATGCTTGAACTTTGCCACCAGGATGCAGATAGCGGAAGGTGATATGCCAGAGCATCATAGCCTACGATCAGGATATAGCCAACAAGAAATACAAAACTGTACATGACAGCCAGGGGTAAAATACAAATCCAGGTCCAACCGATTCTATCGTCACCCTTATATTTCGGATGTTCCGGTTCAGAGGTGGCAATGTTTTTCCCTGAAAAGAGGCTTATTTTTAGGACAACCAGAATGATTGCAACAAACAGGGAGGAAATAAATGACAGTCCCAGCGTCAGCTTTCCTCTGCCGTCCGGCCAGAGAATTGTTGCTGCCAACAATACCGGGACAACGGCTATAGCAAAGGAGAAGATTATCAGGTGCGGCCCAAGGTCGGATCGATGCCCTCTAAAAAGAGAATGAAGCAGGAATGCAGATGATGTGCTAAGGGATATGAAAGCCAGGACAAAGATCCCGTCATTCAGCGCGGAAAGATCAGTAATCAACTTGATGTGCTGTGGCAACCTTGATAGAAACCATTTGGGAAAAACCATCTTAAAGAGTTCAAAATGGTATTCCCAGCCTGCATAAATTATATTCTCCCTGTGAATGAAAAGAAGATAACAAGTTAATGAAACCGCACAGACTATGGGAAGAAGGCGGTTCAACAATGGAGATTCCGGTGTTTCTTCTTCCAAAACAATCGGCCCTGACCCTTGAGCCTTATACCTTTCTTGTTTAGTTTTAATGAAATCCATTTTCCCCTTCATGTATCGAATAGGGTGCAGTCTCATAAGATGTTAATATGGATGGATTGACAAACGAAATTAAAAATCGAAGAACAGCTTCACCGTAATTCCGTTAAGTCGATAGGCTCCCACCAGATTCTGATAATCATAGCGGGTATTGATTCCCCAATTCTTTCCCAGCCAGTGTGAATAAAACAGATGTGCCCCACGACTTTCATATCGCACATCGAACGGTATCTCCGAAACCGTCTGATAGGCTACTCTGCCTGTTTCTATTCCACCGCCGACCCAGTACTTGCCCTGGGTTCCATACATGAAACCGCCTTGTCCCGAAAAAGATGAAACACTTCCGGGCTGTGCGATGTTGTAACTCATCGAGCCTATTAAAATGACCTTCCCGTAATAAATGCCTCCCAAAGAGAAAATGTCTCCCCCCCCGCCGTTCTGCTTGGGAAAATGTGTGACCCCTGTTGAAAGCACTAGCCCATCCATCATTGGAGCATTAAAATAACCGGAAAGGTCCAACCTTAGCCTGGGATAAAGCACCACGTCAGGGTCGCGGACAGGCGCCCCGCTGATCCCGGCTATAAAATAGGATTTGGAGCTTGTGTATATATAAGACCCAAGACCGTAAGCGAATTGCGAACCTTCATTCCTGGTTTGTCTCGAGATAGACCCGAAGGGCGAAAACGTTTGAAAGCCGGAATATTTAAGGCCCACATCGAATGCCTTCCATTGGCCATAATCGTTGTTCAGCCAGTTGTTGTTGCCACCGATTTCAAGATGGAAATTCTTTTTCTTATCCTGAGAAGATCCAACTGTTGGTTCAGGAGTAGAATCCTTTTGGAGGGATTCAGAAAATTCTATAGATGTATCTGAACCCGGTTTTAATACTTCTGCTGAACAAGCTACTGCTAATCCAATGCTAATGAGCAAACACAAAAAGATATATTGTATTTTCATATCAATTTCCTGTTTAATGGTGCACTTCACGATTAAAAATCTATCCCAGAATTCTGTTTGAGTGTCAAGTTTGATGCCCACGCAAAATAGAATATATGGAAAAGGGTGTTTTTTTAGGTCACCTCTTCCATCAGCATCGGTTTTTATCCCATCAACTATGTCATTCCAAGAAATTTCCTGTCCTGATCCATGAAATATACCCAGGTATTCCCAGACATAAGGCAATAATCCTCCCGGCAGAGTTTTTTCAGAATGGAGAGCCTCAGCTTTCTGGCCTCCCGGTGGTCCGGCTCCTGTTTCAATAGCACATCCAGAACCTGAAGGGCCAGTTGGGACTGGCCGTTTTCGTGCAGTACCTTAGAGCGATTGAAAACCATTTCTCCATCCCCGATGAGATTGAATATCTCCTGGTTCACCTCTTTTTCCGGTCTTGGCAGAAGATGCGCCGGATTGTGATCAAAATATCCGTGATACCACCGGTAAATATTGTATACGGCGAATTCGGGCCTGGAATAGGTGAACTTCAGAAACCTGTGGTTTTTCAGATGATCCGGAAGGACCACCGCATGGATCATTTCATCCACGGGCATGTCCTGGTTGATGAACTCCACCACCTGGTCATGAATGGAATAAATCCCTTCAATATTCACATTGAAGAGCTCCATAGCATCCGGTCCTTTATAAACGATTCTGCCTCCTTGTGCAATGACCACTTCAAGTGAAATTTCTTGATAAAGGAAATGAGGACAATCTCCGATATAACGAAAGGAAGCTATCCCATATATGTGTCATGCCTGAATTTATAAAGGCGGAGCTATTTTGCATTTGATGCCGCGTGGCCTTGCTCTGCTTCAACTGTTCGGTTTTTGATAATTATTGACACCAGCTGGCGCGAACTGTATGTTACCGCTCTGCTATCGGTATCCATACTCGCTTTGTCAGACTCGTATCTTCGCAATGAACTAAAGGCCTACAGGCAAAGGATGAGGGAAGATGTGGAAGCCGCCGATGCTGAAAAAATACGGATAATGTCATAACAGATAATGTTGACTCTGGTGGTCGATCTGCTGGATATTGGAATTAGTATGAAGGCTTTTGAACAAGCTCTGCATAGAACCGAATGACGTTAATAATAAAATCAAACAAGGAGGTATTCATGCCTGAAAAATCAAAAGGGAACGAAGAAGAATATTTTGCAAGAATTGAGTTTGGAAAATTAAAAAAGATGGAACAGGAAAGGAATGCGAAGCTTGCAGTGGAAGAAAAGCAACGGCTTAAAAATCTTCATCACATGAGATGCCCTAAATGTGGGATGGAGCTGATAGAGATTAAATACAAGAACATACTGGTTGACAAATGCTCTGAATGCGATGGAATATGGCTGGATGCGGGTGAGATAGAAACGACATCAAAGCTTGGTAAAATAGGGCTGGACAATTTGTTCAAAGTCTTTAGCAAGTAAAAACAAGTTATAAGAATCGGGGAGAAAAATGATGCCCGATCCGTTTTATAACCGGGTACCGGCTCTGCTATCCCTTGAGGACGGCCATGCCAGGTAATTAAAAAACATGAGCAAAGAAGATAACAAACAAATCAACTGGTATCAGCTCGATTCGAAGGAGGTGCTGGAGAAATTGGAGTCGTCCGATAAGGGCCTTACTCCGGAGGAGGCCCATCGGCGCCTGGAGCGCTACGGTCTCAACGCACTGATCGAAAAAAAGCGCAAATCGTTGTGGATGATGTTTCTGGATCAGTTCAAGGATTTCATGATCCTGGTGCTGATTGCCGCCGCTGTTGTGGCAGGTTTGATCGGCGACCCTGTGGATACCATCGCCATCGTCGTAATTGTGCTGCTGAATGCCGTGCTTGGGTTTGTTCAGGAGTACCGCGCCGAAAAAGCCATGGCCGCGTTGAAAAAGCTGGCATCCTCTTCGGCGACCGTCATTCGGGGCGGGCAGACCGAATCGATCACTGCGGAACGGCTTGTTCCCGGTGACATGGTGATCCTGGAGGCCGGCAACATGGTGCCGGCCGATATCCGGCTGATGGAAACGGTCCAGCTTCGAATCGATGAGGCGGCTTTGACCGGCGAGTCCGTACCGGTGGAAAAAGAAACCACAGCGCTTAGGGAAACGGACCTGTCCATCGGCGACCGGAAAAACATGGCCTATAAAGGCACCCTGGTTACCTACGGCCGCGGGAGGGGTTTGGTGGTGGCCACAGGGATGGGCACGGAACTAGGAAGAATCGCTGCCTTGCTCCAGGATCAGGACGAGGGGCGGACGCCGCTTCAGAAACGGATGACCGCGTTCGGGCAGAAGCTTACTTACGCCGTCCTGGCCATTTGCGTCATCGTTTTTGTAGCTGGCTTGCTTCGGGGCGAACCTGCGCTTTTGATCCTGCTCACGGCACTCTCCCTGGCGGTGGCCGCCATTCCGGAAGCCCTGCCCGCCGTTATTACCATCTCACTGGCTCTGGGGGCCAAAAAGCTGGTCAAGCAGCAGGCATTGATTCGGAAACTGCCGGCGGTGGAGACCCTGGGATCGGTTACCTATATCTGCTCAGACAAGACCGGGACCCTGACATTGAACCGCATGACTGTGGAAAAGGTATACGTAGACGGCCAGCTGCTTCCAACCAAAGAACTACCGGCTTCGGGCAAAGAGGAAGCTGCGGAGGTCTCGCTATCCGGCAGGAAACCCTCGGTGCTACTGCTCAAAGCCCTGGCCCTTTGTAATGACGTCCGGCTGGATGCCTCAGGCGGCGTGATCGGTGATCCGACCGAAACGGCCCTGTTCGACCTGGCCCGGGAAAAAGGCTACCTTCGCGAGAAACTTGACGAAAAACACCCCAGGTTGGCCGAAATCCCCTTTGACTCGGATCGAAAACTCATGACCACTTTTCATCCGTGGGAAAACGGCCGGGTTATTTCTTTCACCAAAGGAGCGATTGAGGAAATAGTGGGGCGCTCCGAAAAGGCCCTTGTCCATCAAGGTCGAGAAGAAATCGACCGCCCGAAAGTATTGAAGACCGCCGAACAGATTGCCAGCGGTGGTCTGAGAACGTTGGGGTTTGCCATGCGGATCTGGGAGTCGTTGCCTGAACCTCTAACTTCGGAACAAGCGGAAACAGGGCTGGTGTTTATGGGAATCGTCGGCATGATGGACCCGCCCCGGCCTGAAGCAGCGGAATCGGTGGCCATGTGTCGGTCCGCCGGCATCCGGCCGGTGATGATCACAGGAGACCACCCGTTGACGGCCGAGGTGATTGCCAGAAGGGTCGGGATCCTCCGCGGGGAGGGTGAGGCAACCATGACCGGTCGGGAACTCGCACAGCTCTCACTGGAGGAATTCGAAGACCAGGTGGAAAAGATACGGGTTTACGCCCGGGTCGCTCCTGAACAGAAGCTTAAGATTGTCAAGGCGCTGCAGGATAAAGGTCATTTTGTGGCGATGACCGGGGACGGGGTTAACGATGCCCCGGCTTTGAAACGCGCCGATATCGGGGTTGCCATGGGCATTACCGGCACAGATGTGTCCAAGGAAGCCTCCCATATGATCCTGCTGGACGACAACTTTGCCACCATCGTCAAGGCCGTCAGGGAGGGCCGGCGCATCTTCGACAACATCCGCAAGTTCATTAAGTACACCATGACCAGCAATTCGGGCGAAATCTTCACCATTTTTCTGGCGCCATTCCTCGGCTTGCCCATTCCCCTGCTGCCAATCCACATCCTGTGGATCAACCTGGTGACCGACGGCGTCCCCGGTCTGGCTCTGGCCGCCGAGCCAGGTGAGAAAGACATCATGGGCCGCCCTCCCCGGCACCCCAAGGAAAGCATTTTCGCCAAAGGCCTCAGCGTCCACATCATCTGGGTCGGGCTGCTCATGGGCACCGTTTCCATCCTGACCCAGGCCTTGTTCATTAACAATACCGGGACCCATTGGCAAACCATGGTCTTCACCGTCCTCTGCTTGAGCCAGATGGGACACGTACTGGCCATCCGATCCGAACAGGAATCTTTCTTCAAGCAGAAAACCAATAAACCACTTCTCGGGGCCGTCTTGCTGACCTTCGTCCTCCAGATGGCTACTATCTATGTACCATTCCTGAACCCCATATTTAAGACTGAACCGCTGACTGCCGGGGAGCTTGTGATAACGATTCTGCTTTCAACGGTAATCTTTCTGGCTGTGGAGATTGAAAAAGCAATTAAAAGGTCCCGAAACAATGATTTGAAAACTTGCTTGGAATAACGCTGTTATTACTAATCTGGCAATTCAATACCGGACAAATTCACCCCCACCCTGACCCTCCCCCATCCATGGGGAGGGGAAAGTGGATGTTGCCTATTTATTTACCGGTTTATTAACAACTCTTTTCAAATGGTATTTATGCCATTCCAAGAAATTTCCTGTCCTGATCCATGAAATATACCCAGGTATTCCGAGACATAAGGCAATAATCCTCCCGGCAGAGTTTTTCCAGAATGGAGAGCCTCAGCTTTCTGGCCTCTCGGTGGTCCGGCTCCTGTTTTAATAGCACATCCAGAACCTGAAGAGCCAGTTGGGACTGGCCGTTTTCGTGCAGTACCTTTGAGCGATTGAAAACCATTTCGCCATCCCCGATGAGATTGAATATCTCCTGATTCACCTCTTTTTCCGGTCTTGGCAGAAGATGCGCCGGATTGTGATCAAAATATCCGTGATACCACCGGTAAATATTGTATACGGCGAATTCGGGCCTGGAATAGGTGAACTTCAGAAA
>VMSV01000251.1 GCA_013791935.1 Desulfobacteraceae bacterium
CAGCAGCCTTGAAGTATGTCAATTTGTCAAAGAACAGGATAATCACTAACGAGTGCTAAAGTCGAAAGTTGAGTGATTAAGATATCCCCTGCTCAGTGCGGTACCACCGGTTAGATAGAAGGGTGTGTTTTATTTGTTCACGATATTCAGGACTCCATCCTGAAAGGGGTACAGTATTTCCCTGTAAAACCTCTCTTGCGAATTCATATTTTCCCTTTAACATTTCGTTTCGAATCCGAGAAATGGCATCTTCGGTCAGCTGTTTTTTAAGATCATCCACACCAAAAAGCCGGATCAGATCATACCAGGAATGCCTTTCAAGCATCCGCGTCCAGACATTTTTTTTGCGTAAATCCACCGACGGATTTTTCCTGGCCTATGGCAGCGCAGTATAGATCATAGGGATCTATATCGTAGTCCCAAATAATCGGCTTTAAAATTTTCTTGATCTCGATTTTATCCACTCTCCATCACCCCCAATAATAACCCCATTCATCAAAAAAAATGGTAAGGATCTTTTTTGGTTCTATTTTATTTACTATTTATTTATCATAACCACTAAACTTTTAAAATAATTTATTAATCTCAGTAGAGATGGGGACGTCTATGCTTTAATGCTTTACAAGAGAATATCTGAGTGATATTTAACAGCCATGCCACGACAAGCAAGAATTGATACAGCGGGTGCATTGCACCATGTGATCATTAGAGGAATCGAGAGAAGAAGGATTTTTCGATCGGATTATGATCGGCAGAATTTTGTCAAACGGCTTTCGGAATTGATTCCTGAGACGAGGACCGATTGTTTTGCATGGGCACTGATTCCAAATCATGTGCATTTATTGCTGAGAACCGGGTCAGTGCCGATATCCGTTTTAATGAACAGGCTGCTCACGGGATATGCGGGGTGGTTCAACAAGAAATATAGGCGGCATGGGCAGCTCTTTCAAAACCGCTACAAGTCGATTTTATGCCAGGAGGATCTTTACCTTAAAGAATTGGTCCGCTATATCCATCTTAATCCTTTAAGAGTCGGCCTTGTAAACAGTCTTAAGGAACTGGATCAATATAGTTGGAGCGGCCATTCCATTATAATTAACGCACCGGAAGAGACGTGGCAAAATATTCAATATGTTTATGGTATATTTTCGGATGAGGAAAAACAAGCCCGAGAAAAGTACCGGGAGTTTGTTGAAAAAGGGATTTCCATTGGCAAACGCCCTGAGCTAACCGGCGGAGGATTATTAAGAAGTTCGGGTGGATGGGCTGCTTTAAAGGGGTTTCGTAAAGTCGGCATCCGCGTTAAAGGCGATGAGCGGATATTAGGCGACAGCGATTTTGTTGAAACAGCGCTTAAAACGGCTAAAGAAGCTTTTGAAGAGAAATATGATTTAAAAATGAAGGGGTTTGATTTTGAGCTGGTTATAAAGCGTGTTGCCGAAGAAATGGGAATACATCTCGATGTGGTAACAGCCTTCGGGAAATCCCCTCAAACGGTACAAGCAAGGTCACTTTTATGTTTTTGGGCGCATCGTAAGCTTGGGATGAGTACTATTGAAATTGCTAAAAGATTAAAAATGAGCCAACCGGCGGTGAGTCGTTCCTCCAAGAGGGGCGAGGCCATCGAAAAAGAGAATCGATATGAATTGTTAGGACAAAAACGAGACTCACGCGGAGGCGCGGGGAACAGATAACCATTTGTGATTTGCTCTATATTTTTCAAAGCATCGGGATTGCCATAAAAAACATACAAACCCTATCCAAAAATCTCCGCAAATTTTCTTTCAATCGCTTGAATTTCGTTATCCGTCAGCTTTTCGAATTCTTTTGCCCTTCCCCGTTTTGAAAGTTTCCCGTTGTTTTGGGCAAGGAAGCGTATGAGCAAATCAACGAGCTGATCCGGCATACCAACATAATTTTTGATAAATTCATTGAGCAAATCGTATTTTCTTTGATATGCGACTTCCTCGGGGAGCGTTTTGTTTACGGTTTCCTCAACGCATTCAAAGAAAAACTCAGCATGTTTTGTTGCGTCAAAATAGCGATACAGATCAATGGTTTCGTTCAGAACCGCCACATTATTTTTCTCTGTGGCCCGCCATTCAATCAAATCAAGCCTCGGCTTTGAAAAATGTTCCAGTGCTCTCCTGTATTCTTCTATCCGCTCCAAAATAACAGCGGATACCGGAAATGTCAGTCCTTTTGGAACAAAGCCTTTTTCAGCCAACACATGATGAAACAAATAACGGTGAATCCGGCCGTTTCCGTCTTCAAACGGATGGATGAATACAAAACCAAAAGCAATCAGGGTCGCCGTTAACACCGCATCAAAATCATCCTGGCAGAGAAGTTCGTAGGTCTCGATTAAGCCCGGCATAAGAATCCATAAATCTTCGGGTCTTGCAGAAATATGATCCGGCATGGGCATGCCTGAGCTCCGGTCATGTTGTCCGACAAACCCACCTTCTTTGCGTAGCCCCGGCTCTATAAAGCGATCATCCGGAATAACAATTTGCTGCAAATATTCCAGTTCGGGAATGCGGAGCTTCCGCTGTCCGGCTTCACCAATGATTCTTCCCCATCTTTCGATCCGACTGTGTGGTGGCGTTTCGCCTTCAATCATGTAAGAAGCTTTTGAATCCTTGAGTAATAGAAAGGCAGCCGCTCGATTCAAGAGATCCGGATGGGTTCGGCCGACATTTTCGATCGCTTTTTCCGATAGCCTTTTTCCTATGAATAGCTCAAGTTTTTCCGTTTTTCGGATTAAAGGACAAAAATTGCGTGTCCCCGGCAAATTGTTGCGAACACGATGGCGCTTGGATGGATAGGATTTCCCTTCATATTGCAATTTGCTGTTTATGAGCGCAATGAAATTGCCGGTTCGCGCATCTTCAATATCCAGTTGTTTTTCTCGTAACCACTCCCACAGAAACCATAATCTGCGGCTGTAACCGCCAGTTGGCTCAGCAAGAACGATTCCCCGAATTTCTCTATAATCAATCTTTTGAAACAAAGCATTGAGAACAGCCAGATCAATGCCCTCATATTTAAGCGCAAAGATCAGATGCCCATAAAGGGTGTCTGCCGGTGCGTGGCGCGGCGTAAAAATACGCCATCCGTCAAGATTAAATTTTTTATGCTTCGTGCCTATGGCGCAGAGGTGGTCCGGCATCGGGACTTTCAGATCATGATCTTGGATTAGCGCGGAATATCCAGCTAAACGGGTTCCTTCTTCCATACCCGGGAAGCCGTGAAAAATAGTTTCATCTCTTGAAATTTGATTAAAATTTGCCATTTTCATGAATATTGCTCAAAAAGGTTGACCCTTTTATGGCATGAAAATTGATTATTGTCTATGAATTTTAATTTTATAATATCTTTTTTATGAAAATTACTTTGGAATGCAACGTCTATCTTTATATGCTTTATGAATTGTTAGGACAAAAACGGGACTCACGCAGAGGCGCGGGGAACGCGGAGCAAATGGATTCTAAAGGTAATTCAACCCGCTTGGGGGTTCGTACTCCGTGGGAACTGCTTTGACAGGATTTTCGGAATGGATAGGATAGCAAGGGGACATCTTAATTTAAAAAGCAAATTCGATCGTTATTTTTTTGTGCTTGCAAAAGTTTTTAAAAAATCTTCAGGCGTTGATACCGCCAGCATCGATTTTGCAAAATCTTTTTTATTCCGGGTGATGATTTGATCTATGCCATTTCTAACCGCACTGTAGTATTGTATGGCGTCTTCAAAATCAGTAAAGTTTGAAGATGCCGCCAGATCAATTACCCCGTCATCAACTGCGGCGACAGAAGTAATGGCTCGAAGCTTTTTTATCGCTGAAAGAGACTTGGCCTTGCCCGTGAACTTTGACAATACATAATGAAGCGTTCCAAAGCTTGTTGCTGAAAGATACCCGTTTATTTGTGACTCGGCACATAGAGATAACACTTCTGATGAGGATTCATAGTGAGGTGCTCTTTTTTGCAGCACATCCAGAATCACGTTGATATCCAGCAATGCCTTTATCATTTATGTTTCTCCTGTAGATATGAATGATATTCACTGATCAATTCAGTCGTATCCGCATCAGGTGGAATTATTCCTGATAATTCTTTTACCGCCGCAGATACGTGGCGTTTCTTTTCATCAAGTTGTGTGACCATGTCAAGATAATTCGAAACCATTTTGGACACACTTGTCTTATTTTTTTTTGCATATATTTTAGCATATCCGATAATTTTTTCATCGATCCTAAGCGTCAGTTTCGTTTCCATATGCATCCCCCCTATTGTTAATTGACGTATAACTTTTCTAAAAATTATACGCATCAATTGTTGCTTGTCAAGATAAAAGCCAAAAACAGAATCTCTCGCAGAGTCGCAGAGGGGAAAGATAAAAAAGACAGGATTTACGGGATTGACAGGATTAGTTTTGAAATAAAAAAATCGAAATCCGGAAAAAAGGCTAAAGAGCAAGATCGGGTTTCACGCAGAGACGCAGAGGTCGCGGAGGGGAAATACAAAAAATGTGAAAGCCGGATATTTAAATCCAAACCGAATTGGTCTCACGCAAAGCCGCCAAGGCGCAAAGAAA
>VMSV01000073.1 GCA_013791935.1 Desulfobacteraceae bacterium
ATTCATGAAGATTCGCAAGGCCGAGGAAGACGCCAACCATTCCATTCATCTGGCCGGGGTGCCCATTCTCTACGGATGGGTTTACAGCTATATTCCGGAAATGACCATGCTATTCGGCGTCAGCATTCTGATTCTCGTCCTCTTGCTTTTCTTTTTCACGGGCCGTCAGCCAGCCTGGTGGCAGCCCCTGTTGTCGGCAGCCCTGAGCGCCATCTGGGGTTTGGGCATGTCCGGCTTCCTGGGGTATCAATTCGACCCGCTGATCATCGTGGTGCCCTTTCTCCTCACCTCCCGGGCCATGAGCCACGGGGTTCAGTGGTTGAACCGGTTCGGGCATGAGTTCCGAAGGTTGGGGGATGCCAAAGAAGCAGCCCATGTCACCGGAGTCCATCTGTTCAACCCCTGCATCATCGGGGTGGTCACCGACGCTTGCGGTGTTTTGATCGTGGCCTTGATTCCCATTCCCATTTTGCAGCATTTGTCCATTCTGGGTTTTTTCTGGGGCATGAGCGTCATTTTCACCGTGGCCATTTTCAACCCGGTGTTCGTATCTTTTCTGCCCTTGAAGGCTGACAGCTTAAAGGAAAATCCCCACTGGACCTTTCTCACCAACATGATGCAAGGGGCTGCAAGGTTTTCCATCACCAAAAACGGAAAGATCTTCATCAACCTGTTCGGTCTAGTGGTTCTTGCCGCAGGGATCTGGGGTTTTTCCCGGGTACCCATCGGGGACGCCAACCCGGGCGACCCGGTTCTGTGGCCGGATTCAGATTACAACCAGAGCGTTTCAAAGATCAACGACCGGTTCCTGGGCATGGAGAACATGTACGTGCTGGTGAGGAGAAACCCCATGAGTGCCGGATATGTCCTCAGCGTGGACACCGTGAAAGCCATGGACAACCTCGCGAATTTCATGGTGAGCCGGGGGGATGTGGCCTCCTCCATTTCTGTTGCCGGTGTTTTTTCTAACATGAACTCCCTGGTGCGGGGAAGCGACCCGAAATTTGATCTGATCCCCAACACCGACGCCGAGATCTCGGGCCTTCAATACGTAGCCAACGTGAACTCGGCCCTGGGAGACATGGACAAATACTATGATCCCCAGATGGAAGCCGCCTGTTTGAGGTTTTTCTTGAGGGATCATAAGGGATCCACCCTGAAAAATGTGATGACCGATATCAAGGCATGGGCGGCCCGGCCGGAAAACATCGTCATGGGGCAAAACACGGGCGGTGAACCGCTTCAGCACGTTTTCTTTGAGCCTGCAGGAGGCCTTGGCGGCATTCTGGCAGCGGCCATTGAGCTGATCGAAAAAGCCAATGACGCACTGGTTGCCGGCATCCTGTTCTTCACCTTCCTCTGCTGCGCCGTGGTTTACCGGTCCCTGTTCGCAGGGTTCATTTTCACCATCTCCCTGATCCTGGCCAACTTCGTGTCTTTTGCGTACATGGCCTGGAAGGAGATCGGCCTGAACATCAACACGGTGCCCGTGGTATCCCTGGGCGTGGGCCTCGGGGTGGACTATGGCTTGTACATCGTCAGCCAGATCCAGGAACTCATCGAAGCCGGAGCCTCCTGGGAAAAAGGCATCATCGACGGGGTGGCCTCCACGGGCCGGGCCGTGTTCTATCAGGCGGTGATGATGAGCTCTTCCGTGTTTTTCTGGGCTTTTTCGCCCCTGCGGTTCCAGGCGGAAATGGGCTTTTTGCTGGGCATCCTCATGATGGTGAACATGATCGTAGGCGTCATGCTCCTGCCCTCCTGGGTGCATATGTTCAAACCCAAGTTCATGACTCGGGGAATCAAAGCGGTGCCCCTTGCATAGGTAATCAGGAAGGAGTCAGACGTCAGAAAACAGGAGCCGAAAGAAATCCATCCGGCCCTCTATTCTGACGTCTGACGTCTGACTTCGTAGTTCCCACTTCTGAATTCTGAATATCCCATCTCAATTCCACCAAGTATTCTTATCCTATGTGTTTTTAATCAGGAACCATAATCTCTCTGTTTTAAATTGGGACACTCCATCTTTAAGGGAATGATAAGGACTGTTCTATAAAAATTTGCTGATAAATTTATCCTTGACTTTTTATTTGGCTGTCAATATATTGCTTCCAACAAATGATGGAGAAAACAGCTTGAGCGGCTCATTGGTTTTCCTGATTTCACCTGCGCACTTCCTGCCCGGAGTTTCGCCGCCAAATGCTGGATTCCGCCTGATCATTACGCATTCTTATGGCGATAACCTGTATTTCGGAGAAGCCAAAAATGTCCAAGCCTCTGGAAAAAGCCAGAAAAGACCCTGATTCCATCAAAGCCAAAGTCCTTCTTGCCGCCCGAAAGCTCTTTGGAGAATACGGCTACCACGGCACCACCACCCGAATGATTGCAAAGGAAGTGGGGATCGATATCTCCACCCTTTATTACCATTGGGGAGAAAAAAAAGACCTGTATGAAGCTGTGATTTTGGATGTCCGGACCGATTTTATGAAAATCATCACAGAAATTGAAGAAAAGGCCAAGGACAAACCCCTTAAAGAACGATATGACATCGCCATTGACAGCATCTGCGAGTTTCTGGATTCCAATCCTGAAGGCCCGAACATCATGCTGTTTCATTTGTTTTCCAAATTGAAGCTGTCCCTTGATCCTGATTTGGGTTCTTCCAAACCGTTGGAGGAAGTTGGTGTCGTCATGGGATTTGATATGAACGATCAGGAATTTTCAAGGAAAGTCAAAGCAGGGATGCTGGCCGGATGGTTTTCCCTTTTCAGCTTTTTTGCAGGAGAGGACTATATCCGACCGATTTTAGAAATGGACCATGATGACTATAAAGTTTTGGTGAAAGATACCATGAAACGCATATTGGTACCCGGCAATTACCGAAAAGAAAAAAAATAGGCCCGTAAATAAATGCCAAACCCGATTAACCCGCAATCATAAAAAAAAGGAGTAAACCCATGAGAAAATTGAAAGAAGTTGTGGTCATTGATGCAGTTCGAAGCGCCATCGGCAAATCCGGACGAGATGGCATGAAAAAAAACGGTCAGCTTTGCCAGGCTTCGGCCCAGGACCTGCTCGCAGCCGTTATGCGGGGTCTTCTGGACCGGGTTCACAAGCAAAGCTCAAAATTCGATGAATCCATCATCGAAGACGTGGTGGTGGGATGCTTAAGCCAGATCGGGGAACAGGGCGCGAACATCGCTCGTATAGCAGCCTTGATTGCAGGGATTCCCATTACCGCATCCGGCTTTACCGTGAATCAGTATTGCAACGCGGGTTTAAGGGCCATCAATTCAGCCGCTCACCAGCTGATGGTCGGGGACGGGGATGCCTGCGTGTGCGCAGGGGTTGAGGTCATGTCCCATTACGGCATGATGTCCGATGTCCAGGTCGCCATGGAAGCCAACTATCCGGTGCGGATGTCGAACAAATTCGGCGAATTTTTCGGTGTTCCCCAAGGCGCCTGTGCGGAAATCATTTCCGCCCAATACGGCCATACCAGGGAACAACTGGACTACCTGGGAGCTTTGAGCATGAAAAAAGCGGTCCTGGCCCAGCGCAACGGATTGTTTGCGGATCATATCATTCCCTTTGATTTTGAATGGGAAGGCAAGTCCTACCATGCAGAAGTCGATGAAACCTTGAGGGCCAAAGCTGCGGATGATTTCGACGGTTTCATGAAAGACCTCTCCACCCTGAAACCGCCATTCAAACCCGACGGCATGGTGACGGCAGGCAATTCCTCCCAGATTGTGGATGGTGCGGGAGCGGTTCTTCTCATGACCGCTGACAAGGCGGAAGAACTCGGTCTGGAGCCGCTGGCCAGAATTTTAAGCACCGGTGTGGCAGGCGGAGAGCCGGTTCCCATGCTGCTCGCTCCGATTCCAGCTGCACAAAAAGCCATGTCAAGAGCAGGAAAAACCATCGATGACATGGATGTGATTGAACCCAATGAAGCCTTTATGAGCCCGCTGGTGGAATTCGGCAAGGCTCTGGGGTACAAACCTGAAGAAGACCGGGTCAATCCCACCGGAGGCGCCGTGGCCCTGGGGCATCCGATCGGGGCATCCGGCGTGATCTATTTCGGAGAAATGGTCCACCATTTAAAACGGATCAAGGGTCGATGTGGCCTTCAGATGATCTGCGGCGGCGGTGGAATAGGAATTTCCACTGTGGTTGAGAGAGTTTAGACATTCATCATTATTCATGGACGGCATCTGATGGGTGGGGGGGGTGATATAAACCATGTGTTTTTTATGTTCACCCTTCACTCTTCACCGTTCACTGTATTCAGGAGGAAAATATGTTCGGTTTTTCAATGTCAAAAGAACAGAAAATGATTAAAGAGGAAGTTGCCAAGCTGGTGAAAAACCTGGTGATTGACAACATCCATGATATGGACGAGGCGGGTGAAATTCCGTTGGACGTTATTCAAAAAGCCTGGGAATTGGGAGCATCGGTTTCGAAAGTGCCGGAAGCCTACGGAGGATACGGCCTCACGGATTCTCCCATGGATACCGCCATCATCCTGGAAGAACTTGCCTATGGAGACATGTCTTTTGCCATTGCCGCCACCCTACCGTCCTTGTTTATTTTCCCGTTAACGGAAATGGGGTCGGAAAGTCAAAAGAAAAAATATCTTCCCCTGTATTGCACGGAGAATTTTAAACCCTCAACCCTGGCCATCAACGAGCCGCGATTCGGGTTTGATGCCGTGGATCTGAAAACCACGGCAATAAAAAAGAACGGGTCCTATCTTCTTAAGGGTGAAAAATGTTTTGTTCCCATGGCGGATCAATCGTCCCATCTCATGGTGGCCGCTTCCCTGGACGGGCAGAATCAATTGTTTATAGTGGATCGAAACAATCCGGGAGTTAAAGTTGGAGCAAGGGAAAGAAATATCGGCCTCTATGCCCTTCCAACCCATGAAGTATCGTTCGCCGATTGTGAAATCCCGGCAGAAGACCGTCTCGGTGGGAATGAGGGGTGCGACTATGACCGGTTTCTCCAAAAAACAAGAATCGGCATGGCGGCCATGGCGGCAGGGGTAACCCGGGCCTCCTATGAATGTGCAAGGGATTATGCCAAGGACCGGGTGCAGTTTGGCGAGCCCATTGTC
>VMSV01000125.1 GCA_013791935.1 Desulfobacteraceae bacterium
ATCTCAAGCCTTCTCTTATGTTTTCAAACGCAGAATTTTGGTTTGCCGTAATTTTTCGTGAAGGGAATTGAATCCCTGTAATGGTGAGGGTGATCAGGCTGTATGCGAAGGCTTGTATGAGAAAATTACCTCCGGGTCCAAACCAGAGGATCAGCAATCCCCCTAAACCAGGGCCAAAGGATCGCATCAGGCTCCACCCGGTTTGGATGATTGCCACAGCATTGGGGGTCATCCAACGCGGCACCAGATCAAAAACAACCACCTGCCGGAGGGACATGTCTATGGTTTGGGTCATGCCCCCAAGAAAGGCGAATATAAATAGAAAAGCAACATGAGAGTAACCCAAACACAAAAGAATACCCAGACCAGACGTAATAAAAAACAGCCATCCATTGGTCATCATCATGAGCTGGCGACGCGGCTGCCGATCTACCAATATCCCTGCAACCGGAATCATACCCAAAGATGATAGAGACCGTACCAGGTTGATCGTTCCCAGCATGGCGCCGGATCCGGTCAGATGATATACCAGCCAGCTCAACGTAACTTGCTGAATCCATTGAGCCGCATTGGACAGAACCGTTCCGGCCAGCAAATAACGAAAATTTTTTATACGCAGCAGTGGAAAAACGCCCCTGTTGCCACCCGGATCATCGGAGGTTTGCTGGATTTCCGATTCTGGGTCTGATGATTTATTCATGGTTTTCCTTGCTCACACCCCTTATGCCGACCTCTTGAAAATGGAAAGGAAATAACAGGAGTGCAACAAAGAAACAACACCCTATTTCAATCGGGTCATCCATAAGCATGAACTCATCCTTGGCCCGAATCAGCCCCCATGTCCCTGGCGTATCCGGCACGAATGCTTGCAGACATGAGGTCGAACAGGGCCTCGGGATCCTTGCGGCGCAAAGCCACGGCGTCAAACTCCATGCCTTTGGCCAGCACGATTTCGCGTTTTCCCTCTTGAATCGCTCCAAGGATAGACTCTGCAGCTTCGTCCGGCAGCATGCCGTTATCAATGGCCGGATCGCTCACCCCGCGCACGGAACCATCTGCGGCAAGCGCATTCTTCGATACGTTGGTCCTGACCGAACCGGGGGCCACCACATGGACATGGATGCCGAGATGTTCGTTTTCGGCGCGCACTGAATCATGATACCCGATCAAACCGTGTTTGGCCGCACTATATGCCGAACGCAGGGGGGCTCCGATGAAGCCCGCCACACTGGAGATTGCGATGATCCGGCCCCCGCCGGCTTTCACCATTTTGGGCAACAGGGCCTGGGTGAGCGCAATGGGACCCAGCAGGTCCACCGCAATGATCTTCTGGTAAACCATAAATGCAGTTTCCATGGCCAGGGAACGCTGCGTAATCCCTGCATTGTTGGCGAGCCCCTCAACCCGGCCCTTCCAAGACCACGCCCTTTCCACGATTCCCGGAATCGCGTCGAAATCAGTGGCTTCAAACGGTAGCACAAGCGCCTCCGGGCAATCCCGTGCCACGGCTTCGATTGCGGAGACATTTCGACCGGACAGGATGAGACTTGCACCCCGCGAGGCCAGCGCCCTTGAAAGCGCCTCGCCGATTCCCGACGAGGCGCCCGTGATCCACCAGCATTGTCCTTTAAACATAGATCCTCCCTTCGCCCACCTTTTTCTGAAATGGCAGTGGTAATACGATCTTTTATTAGCTGATAGGTTGTTGAAAGAGCAACATCTTTGTTTGTTCCGATCCCGGAGCCGTCCATACCTGTCGATTGGGCGAAAATTTCCCATTATTCTTGCCACCTGGTGGACAGGTATGATAATTCTACCGTTTTTTTATGGTGATAAAATGATTCATTTAACAAACCTATCAAAACAGCACGGATCTCAGATTCTTTTTAAAAATGCGAGCCTGCAGATCTTACCCGGCACGAGAAGCGGTCTTGTGGGTGCCAATGGCACCGGTAAAACAACCATTTTCCAACTTATTACGGGAGAGGAGGAAGCAGATGACGGAGAGATCACTTTCTCAAAAAAAGCAACCATTGGATATTTTTCCCAGAATGTAGGGGAGATGTCGGGCAGATCCGCGCTTTCTGAAGTGATGTCCGCGGTGTCTGATGTGGTGGCCCTGGGCCGTGCCATGAAAAAGATGGAAGCGGCCATGGCCGAACCCATGGATGAAAACGCCATGGCCGCCTTGTTGGAAAAATACGGGGAAGCTGCCGAGGAATTTGAAAATCGTGGCGGGTACGATCTTGAAACCCGTGCCCAAACGGTTCTCACAGGTTTGGGAATCGGGCCCGCCGACCACAGTCGACCGGTGGAATCTTTCAGCGGCGGATGGAAAATGAGGATTTCCCTTGCCAAAATATTGACCATCCACCCCAATGTCCTTCTGCTGGATGAGCCCACCAACCATCTGGACATGGAATCCATCTTGTGGTTGGAAAACTGGCTGGTGAACGATTTCAAAGGGGCCCTTCTCATGACCTGTCATGACCATGATTTCATGAACAGGGTGGTGTCCCGGACGATTGAAGTGGCCAATCAAACCACCACCACCTATGGCGGGAATTATGATTTTTATATCCGCGAACGGGACATCCGTCTGGAAAACCTTTTGGCAAGCCATAGGCGTCAACAGGAGATGTTGGCCAAGGAAGAGGAGTTTATCGCCCGTTTCAAAGCAAGGGCATCCCACGCCGCACAGGTCCAGTCCAGGATTAAAAAGCTGGAAAAAATTGAGAGGATCGAACTGCCGGAATCCCAGCGGGTCATCAAATTTGAATTTTCAAAAACCCCAAGATCCGGTGACGATGTGGTTTGTTTTGAGAATTTGACGAAAACATGGGAAACGCCCGGCAGGGAATCTAAAACCGTATTCAGTGAAGCGTCCGGGCTTATCAGTCGTCAGGATAAAATTGCTGTGGTGGGTGTAAACGGTGCCGGTAAATCCACTTTCCTTAAGCTTCTTGCGGGCCGGACCGAACCGACAACCGGTACCGTCACCATTGGCGCAAGCGTCAACATGGGGTATTTCAGTCAGCATGCAATGGATATCCTCCATCCCGATAAGACGGTTCTTGAAACCATTTGGGAGGCATTGCCCCTGGAAGGACTGGGTGTTATCCGAAACCTGTTGGCAGCCTTTCTCTTTTCCGGCAATGCGGTGGACAAACAGATCAAAAGTCTTTCCGGGGGAGAGAAAAGCCGGGTGGTTCTGGCGACTCTTCTGGGTCAACCGGTAAATTTTCTCATACTGGATGAACCCACCAACCACCTGGATATCCAGTCCCGGGAAATCCTTCTCCGGATACTGAAGGAATTTGCCGGAACCCTCGTTCTGGTCAGCCACGACCGGTATTTTCTCCGCAGCCTGGTGAATCAGGTCTTTGAATTTGACCAGGGAGAAATGACCCCTTACAAAGGGGGGTATGAGTACTATCTTTCAAAAACAGGCAGGGATCACAGGACCCTGTAATAGATGCATGGGGTCAAGCAGGTATACTGAGTTTCTTAAGATCCCTAATACCACAGAAATTTACGGGGCTTTTTCATAACGGTCGGTTTGGAGGAAAATATCATCCAGGGTTACTTTCAGGGCTTTGGCGATAGCTAATAATACTTCCGTTGATCCAGTCCGTTTACCGGTTTCGATTTGGGACAGATAGGGTGTGCTTATCCCCACGATTTCCGCTAACTGTTGTTGGGTTAATCCGCGATATTCACGCCACACTTTAGTGGGATTTTCACCATCCAGTAACGCGAAAGTAACTTCACCGGGGATAAGTTCTTCCTTGCCCTGCTCAATGGCCGTTTTCACAGAATCATAGTCTCGTATATCATGCAGCATTTCGGCTTCTTCGGCCAGTTTCAGATATACGTCATAGGGCAATACCGCCCATTCCGCCTTGCCATCGCGCTCGATTATTTGTACAGGTGCTTTCATCGGTAGATTTCTCCGCGTTGTGCTATTTTTAAAACCAGGACGATCAATTCATCGTTTTGTATTTCGTAAATCACTCGCCAATCGCCTATTCGCAAACGGTAACCTGAACGATTTTGCAGCTTTTTAGCGTTCGTGTTTGGAACATGTGGGTCAGCCGCCAATTGCTCCAATTTCTGACGTACCAGCATAGCCGATTTCTTAGGCAATCGTAACAGCGCTTTTTGAGCTTCTTTGGCGAAGATTATTTTATACACATCAAACGATTAGCATAATGCCAACATAATATCAAGATTAAATTAGCAATAAGGCATTCATAAGCTTTTTTCTCCGGTTTCCATTGACTCTTGCCTAATGATCTTATCTCATGTATATATTACCAGAATTCAATTATTCATTTTATATAATGAATACAAATGGTTTAGTCGGTTTGTGAACCAAAGGACACCGGAACGGTCACGTCCGGGTGTCTTTTTTTATTGTTCATTTGGAATATATAATGACTTTGTCCAAAGCGTTGTTCCATATTGCTTATGACACATAAATCACCCATTGCCGTGGTGGGAATGGCGGGATTGTTTCCCGGCGCCCGGGATCTGGATACCTTCTGGCATAACATTATTCATAAAATCAGCGCTGCCGGTGAAATCCCGGATTCCCGGTGGATTCCCGATTTGTATCAAACCCACGGTCCCCGGGCCCATCCGGATAAAGCCTATTCCACCCGGGCCTGCCTTCTGGATGACTATCGCATCAAACCCGGCGATGTGAATCTGGATGCCGATCTCCTGGCACAGTTGGACCCTTTGCACCACCTGGTATTGGGCGCAGGAAAGGCAGCCCTGGCCAACTGCAATCTTTCTTCCATAAAAAACGACCGTATCGGCATATCCCTGGCCGCCATTGCCCTGCCCACTTCAAGCGCCAACCTTATGACCTGCGCCATCCTTGAAAACGCGTTTGAAGAAAAATTATTCAACACATCTTTGGATAAAACCGCGTTAACACCAAATCAGTGCGCCGGGGGACGGGTCACCGGATATCCTGCGTCCCTTCTGGCCAAAGCCTTTGATATCCGAGGCACTGCCTTTACTTTGGACGCGGCCTGCGCATCATCCATTTATGCGGTGAAAATCGCCTGCGATGAACTTTGGGCCAACGAGGCCGATGCCATGATCGCAGGCGGTGTTTCCCGGCCGGACAATATCTTCACCCAGGTGGGATTTTCCCAGCTTCGGGCCTTATCCCCTTCGGGCCGGTGCGCGGCCTTTGATGAGAGCGCGGACGGGCTTGTGGTGGGCGAAGGGGCCGGTCTGTTGGTGCTCAAACGCCTGGAAGATGCACTGGCCCATGGGGACTTCATTTACGGCCTTGTCGCCGGAATCGGCCTTTCCAACGACATGAGCGGCAACCTGCTGGCTCCGGACAAAGAAGGGCAGATCCGGGCCATGAAATCGGCTTATGAGGTGGCAGGTTGGCAACCCACGGATGTGGATTTTATTGAATGTCATGGAGCAGGAACCCCCGTGGGGGACCTGGTGGAATTACAGTCCCTTCACGACCTGTGGAAAGGGCTCAAAAAAACCAACAACAAGCCATGCGCCATCGGGTCGGTCAAATCCGTGGTGGGCCATCTGCTCACCGGTGCGGGTGCCGCCGGCATGATCAAAACCCTTCTGGCTTTTAAACACAAAACCCTGCCGCCGTCGGCTAATTTTACCCGCCCTTCGAAAAACAGCCCCCTGGTCCACAACAGCCCGTTTAAAGTGTTGACCGAGCCCGAACCCTGGGCAACGAAAGACTCCAGAACACCTCGCCGGGCAGCGGTGAGCGCTTTTGGATTCGGGGGCATCAACGGCCACCTGCTGTTGGAAGAGTGGGTGCCGGGTGCCCACCCTTCAAAGAACCCGGGCACTGAAAACAAGGCCTCGGGAATTTCCGTGTCAGGAAGTCCCGGCCCTGCGATTCCTATGGCCATCGTGGGCATGGGCGCTGCATTCGGCAACTTAGGTTCCTTAAGAGAATTTCAGGAAGTGATTTTCAAAGGCACCCCGGCCATGGCCGCACGACCGGCCAACCGTTGGAAAGGCTGCGATGCCCTGGTGGCAGAGCGCTATGGTCTGGGGGATCTTCCCGGGGCGTTTGTATCTGATCTAATCGTCCACCCCGGCCGATTTCACATCCCGCCCAATGAGATTTCGGATATGCTGCCCCAGCAGCTCCTCATGCTCCAGATCGCCGCATCCGCCTTGACGGATGCAGGATTGCCTTTACGGGGCAAACGTCCGGACATGGGGGCCATCATCGGCATCGGG
>VMSV01000003.1 GCA_013791935.1 Desulfobacteraceae bacterium
AGTATCGTCCTTCCCATCGAGTCACTTACGGGGCTCAATCCCTTCAGCCTTTCGGTTTACGGCCTGTCTGCTCGCTGTCCTACGCTTAAAGCACTATGTTACCATAGGGCCTCTAAGGACTCGCTACCCGGTGGTTGGCCAGCCTTCCGGGGCGGGCGTCTCACCCGCTTCGAATCGTTCGCATGGAGTTTAAACGTTTTTTGAATACCTTTATCCGGATACCGTGCCTGATCATAAAAACGGGGCGTCGCATCATTTATCGTCTTGTGGGGTACAATGACCAAATGCAGCATGTCATCCGGTTTTCAGAAGCGATAAAATCTTTCAACTCGGCATAGGGAATTGTTGCCGGGCAGCGACCGCATCGGGCGGCCCGCGAGCCCATTGAATCAAAGAAAGGAGCAGGGCACTGACAAAAACCAAAAATCGGGCAACAGACAACGAAAAACGGAGGACAGGTGCATCTTCGATTAGCCCATTTTACTGGGAGAGTGTGCCACTGCTATGGTAGAAAATTATCAGCACCGCAAGAAGTTGTCACGATTTTAATTGCGCTTATTTTGGGGCTAATATAAAAGGTTCCGCCCTTCCCACCCCTTTAATAAGGTTGTCGTATCAGTCGTTGGCAGCCTTTTGAGACAGGGGAAGAAGTCCATGGGGCCACCCATTAAAAGAAAATGGCGCCTTGAGGGGTTGTAACCAGAACCCCATAACCATGGATCAAGGCGCCTCATGACATTCTTTGTGCCTTACAGGTCGTCGATAAGGCTCCTCGGGATAAAATAGGCTGTACGGGAAGCGGTTGCTCCGCTGAAGGGGCCGAACCAGATCCCATCGTTGAAATGATCCCACATGGGTGTTCCCACAGCCGTCGGCAGGTAGGCCGAACAATCTTTTGCCTCTACACCGCCGGTCTCTTTGTTGATGATATAGACATTTTTGTTGACGACGGTACCCGCATAGATCCGGTCTTTGACAACGGCCGGATTGATCAGGGTCATGCCGGGGGAAAAGGTGGCCACGATCGTACCGGAACCGGAGGGATCGATCTTTTGAATTTCAGACGTGTCATTTCGGACATACAAATAGACACCGTCGGTGATGATTTCGCTTGAGCCCTTTATCCTCCCGTCGCCATTGAGCAGGGTTTTTTCCACCGATGTCGGATTGGAAACCGCATCCACCACAAGGATTCCAGGGGTGGAGACATGGCCCCTGGGAAAATAGATTTTATTCCCGATCACTGCGGATTGATAAATATAAGCGGTAGATCCCGGGACTAAACCGGTGGCGTCGGCGGCTTTGTTCCAGTACCCGATGCCCATGCCTTGGGATGTTCCGAAGTAGACATACGGGAAATCGATTCTGTTGCCGATCAGACCGATGGTGTGGCCCAGGGAAAGGTTCCTGAACGTCAGGTCTGTTGGATTTTCATTAAGGATCCTCGATCCCTCGTACGGATAATAATTGCCAACCCAGGTATCCACGCCATCGTCATAGATCCCCCATATGGAACGGTTGGTCCAAAGGGTCTGGGATGACCGATCGGATATTTTCACACGATACAAGTGAATGTTACAATCCCATCCTTCTCCGGACGTGCCGTCCCACCAATAAAAATATTTGCCGTCAGCGCTTGGCACGACACCACCGTTCGAAGTGACGGAATCAAAATCACTGTCGAGAACGATGGCTTTGTAGGAAGCCGAGGTTTTCCATCCGATGAGCAATGCATTTTCGAGGGGATTACCCGCAAGATCCGTTGCATCCGTGCTGACGGTAATTTCATATTCGACAAGTTCGTCCATGTCGGTATCCGGAGTGAAGGTGACGGTGTTCCCGACCCAGGAAAAGTTCCCTGCGGGCAGATTTGGAATCGAGGAGAAAGCCCCTTCCACGGATACCGTATCCATGGGTTCGGAAAAGGTGATGGCAATAGATGATCCGATATCAATGTCTGTTTCCCCATCGAAGGGAGAGGTTTCAGTGGCGGTCGGCGGGGTCTCATCTGCGGTTTCAAAACCGAAGGTGTAAACATTGGCAAGGCGGTTTCCGACCACATCCGTTGCACTGGTGCTGACGGTAATTTCATACACTGTAACTTCATCCAGGACTGAGCCAGGCGTAAAGGTCAACGTGGTTCCGGACCAGGAAAACGTTCCAGACGGTATGGCCGGGTCGGATGAAAGCGCTTTCTCAACGCGGTCCTTATTCATCTCTTCACTAAAGGTTATGGAAACGGCAGTGGAAATATCAACTTCCGTATCCCCGTCAGCGGGTGATATTTCGGTTATGGTGGGCGAGGTAGTGTCGATGTCTTTCTCACCCCAACACCCTGAAAGCACAAGACTGAACAGCAAAACAACCAATACCAGCAATATTTTTTTCATGTGAACCTCCTTCTGAATGAAAACTTAACCTTGACCTGACACGCCACCTAAAGTGAGCTTGCCAACCCATCATCCGTTGCCGCCGGAAACCGATGATCGCCCCTACCTGATCATCTACGATGACGATTTCCTTCTAAGCCCACTATCGGCATTTTATGTGGAGTTGTTTAACTTTAATTTGGTAGGGCAATACCCAATTCAAACAGCCCTTTCCCGGCCATGATTCTGCGTTGCCATAATAAACCTTCCCAAAGAAAAAACCCCAAGAAAGGCAACTTTCCCGGCGGAGCACTCCATCGTTGTCTGTCCATGCTAACAATCTGTTATCTATGATGAAACAACCAATAAATTCGGGCTAAGCTGTACCTTTTCGGGGTCAAAAACAGGCCTGTAAGGTTCCTGGGATTCCTTGAGTTCAAATCCAATATCATTTTCAATTTCTTTACTACCGATTCCTTTTGCGCAAAGTTTTGCTTTCCTTGCAAGTACAAAATCCATATCATCAACCGCAATTCTTTCAGAGGATTAAAGGGGTCACCAATTAAAGGGCGGGTCGAGTAAACGGTGTCACATCTTGAATTGTGAACAAGTCGACCTCCTGATAAATTATTCACTATGTCGAGTAGACTGGATTTTTCCAATGCTGTAGGCTGACTATTTGTTTTCTCAGTTTCCGCCTGGTTTCCCGGTGGCGCCACATTATCGCAACCATACACAGGTTGTCCCCAGCCCCTCTCAGAACCGTGCTTGCGCCATTTACGCACACGGCTCCTCACATGGTCAATTCACGAAGAAGCCTTGCTTGGCTTCCTTTGCCATGCGGTGCAGTTTCGTTTCCACCGGTTCCCCGCTTCTGTGAACGGCCGGTGTTTCCTCACGCCGCGCTCCCATGTGTAGCCTTCTTCCCTCCAGCAGCATTACCCGCCTTCATCGGTACTATTAGGCTATCCGACTCCCTATGCCACATTTGCCTTCCTCCCTCTTCAGTTGTCCGGCATACTCTCGATAGTTTCGAAAGAGGCACAGGGTCTCCCGGGTTTCCGTGCAATCCTGATGTCAAACATGCCATGGTCTCAGACCCCGGGGAAGCTGACATATCCTTGCCTTTAACGAATATGTCTGTGTTGACTTCCACTTCTTGAACAGTGTCGTCCTTCCCATCGAGTCACTTACGGGGCTCAATCCCTTCAGCCTTTCGGTTTACGGCCTGTCTGCTCGCTGTCCTACGCTTAAAGCACTATGTTACCATAGGGCCTCTAAGGACTCGCTACCCGGTGACTGGCCAGCCTTCCGGGGCGGGCGTCTCACCCGCTGGATTGCGCGGCCTTGCCCGGCCGCACTCAAGATCTGACACCATTCTTTATTTCTCTTTTGCGGTCGTCTTGCAGCCGCTGGTTAGGCATTGTTTCTTCGGATTGCACCCTCTATGAGCCTGCGAGCTTTGTACGCTTCCGGATAGAAACCTATCAACGTAAGTGCGATACCAATGACAAACATGCCAACGGGTATCAGGCTACTAAAGACGGAACCGCTTGCCGAGTTCGAGAACATCGTAAGCGCGCCGGCGCCAGCTCCGCAGAGCCAAAAGCACATAAATACAACGGCGAACGGATGAATGTGCATGGTAACGAGTATCCGACTTCCGGAGGGAGCTTCGGAGACCATACCTCGGATCTGCGGTAAGAATGAATTTCTGTATCTGATGTCTCGACGCAAGCGAAACGTATTGTCCTCGACTATTCCAATGAATGACGCAGTAGTGTTTTCTCGCACTCCAAAAGATTCTTTGATTGATCCCCATGTGCTCGGTGCGACACGTGTGATCGCCTGCACTCGATGCGACACGACTGTAGGGCTCGACATAGCATCCGATTCGAATCGATAAAGAGGCATGATTCTAGTGCTTAACCATTTGATTAACATGTCAAATCGCAATGCGATTATATATTAAAGGGCAAAACGTTGCGATTTAGCTAATTCATTGTTATCAAGTTTTAATTCATTGAAACTATAGCCATAATCTTAATGGAAATGGTTGTTTTAAGCTAAAACAACCAAGAAATCGGCATATCCAAAACACTTATTAAGCATTATGTCAATACAAATAAATGCGATATTTATCACGATATAAGGGTGTTGGAAGACATTAGAATTGTTTTTGTTTGGAATGGGCGGGCATGTAGGGCGGACCAGGGGATTAGGAAATTCAAAGGGCAGACACGCAGGTCTGCCCCTACGAGGGAAGGACTATCCGATTTTATCTGTTACCGTACCTTTTATTTTATCAAAAGTTCTCATGCCAGCAATGCCCAGCATCCCGCTCAGGATCACCCAGAGGGCATCTGCTGGCAAGGTGGGGGTGACGGCAGGTCTTTGGGAATGGTTCCCCTGGCTTGAGCCCAGGCCCAGATCCAGACCAGAAGTGGATAGAGGATGAATTGGTAGGCCATGGAGAACCTCGCCTGACGCATTTCTACGGATTCAAGATCCTTTTTAACCTGGGTCAACATGCTCCTGAACATCCCGATTCCGATTTTTACACCCATGATCCCGACACCCCCGGACATGGTCATTTGGAACAATTCTATGTGATCAATAAGCATTCATCCTCCTGGCTGGCACCTCACCAATTTACATTGGTTAGCAGAGTCTTTTTTTCTAGTTGACAACAGAGCGTCACATTATTTAAACTGTTTAGTAAATTAAGTTTATAGTTTATTCTGTGCAGGATTTTTAAAGCTTTTTCCATAATTTTATTTTTTATGGATCTTTCCATAACGGTTCAGGAGGGGATCCTCGCACCCTCGGAATTGACTGTTTAATCAAAAGCATAAACCCCGGACGACTCTCCTCCACATCGGACAGTCGTCCATTTTATATGTTCAGGACCCTATGTTGCAATTATCCAAAGACCCCTGTAGAAAGGAAATAAAAGTTCCAACCGGGATGGTGTTCAATATCCAGTTGCACAGCACGGAAGACGGGCCCGGCATTCGAACCTCCATCTTCATGAAGGGTTGTTCCATGCGATGCCCATGGTGCCACAACCCGGAAGGAATCAAGGCTTCCCCAGAGCTGATCTGGTATGATGTGCGCTGCATCGGTGCCAAAGACTGCATTGAAGCCTGTCCGGAAACCGCGTTAACCTTGACGCCTGAAGGAATAGGAATTGACCGAAACCTTTGCAACCTTTGCGGAAAATGTGAAGACGCCTGTCCGGCCGGCGCTTTGGAAGTGGTGGGGAAAAGATATTCCGTTGACGAGATCGTTTCAAAGGCCCTCCAGGACCGGGTTTTTTATAAACGGTCCGGGGGTGGGGTGACCTTTTCAGGAGGGGAAGTTTCCTTGCAGGCTGATTTCGTTCTGGCCGTGATGGTCCATCTTAAAAAAGAAGGAATCCACATGGCCCTGGATACCTGCGGCGGCATCTCCTGGGAAAAACTGCAACCCCTGGTGAGTCTCGCGGACCTGGTTCTATACGATATTAAATCCATGGACAAGCTGGATCATATCCAAAATACCGGGGTCCCTCTGGAACTGGTCATGGAGAACGCAAAGAAAATATCCCGAATGGGAAAACCCATGTGGGTACGAACACCCGTTATCCCCTTTTTCAATGACACGGAAGATAATATCCGGCAAACTGCTTGCTTTATCCGGGATTCTCTTCCTTCCGTTAAAAGGTACGACATCCTGGCCTTCAACAATACCTGCGGTGCAAAGTACAGCAGGTTGGGGCTTCCCTGGTCCTATGAAGAGGATGAACTGTTACCGGAAAATGAAATGATCCGTCTGGCAGAGGTTGCCCGGAAGGAAGGCTTGGATTACGTGCATTGGGCGGGAATGACAAAACAAAATAAATAAACAACAACGTATAAAAAAGGAGTGTGTGTCAAATGGTAAAAACGAGATTGTGTGAGATACTTGGGATTAAGCACCCGATTTTTCAGGCGGGAATGGGGCCTTTCAGCAATAACAAATTATGTATTGCCACGGCGAATGCAGGGGTCTTGGGTCTGCTGTCCACCAGCGGGTTAAACAGTCGGGAGTCTCAAAAAGTAATTTTCGACCATTTTTGTACAACCGGCGGGGCCGACCCCGAGGTTGATGACGATGAAACCATCTTAAGAAAGATATTCCGGCAGACCTATAACGGCGTGAAAGACAAAAACGGTGTTTTTGGCGTGAATGTCATGGTGTCTATGGAAATGAAAGACCTGGCGAATAAAATCATCAATACCGCCATTGCCTGCCGGAACGAAGAACCCGACCTTCAAAACAATTTCAAGGTGGTGTTTACTTCCGCCGGGGACCCCATGGGCTGGGGAGATAAAATCAAAGGAGCGGGTTTTAAATGGATACATGTCGTTCCCTCGGTAAAAGGGGCTGAAAGATGTCGGAAAGCTGGCGTCGACATTATCGTGGCTTCCGGCCACGAAGGCGGATTTCACACGTCCTGGGAACCGGTGCATTCCATGGTTCTTTTGCCTGCGGTTGTGGAAGCCATGGCCCCGTATAATGTGCCGGTAGTGGGTGCCGGTGGGTTCTGCGACGGTAAATCCCTGGTGGCGGCTTTGGCCCTGGGCGCTGTCGGTGTCCAAATGGGAACGCGTTTTCTGGCCACAGAAGAAAGTGACTTTGCCCAAACATGGAAAGAAGGCATTATCAATGCCGGTGACAGAGACACTCTGGTTGCCAGAGGGTTTGTGGGCCCGGCCCGTTGGATCAAAACGCCCAGAAGTCAGTTGCACCAGGAAAACACCCTGAAGCTGGCGCCCGGACTGTTTTTGGGCAAACCGGATGATCCCACCTCAGATTCCGCCAAAGAACTGATGGCGTTTGAAAGGGAAGGCATGCGCGCCGTATACCACGGGGATAAAGAAAAAGCATTGATTGCCGGTGGAGAATGCGCCCAGCGCGTGAACAGCTTGTTGAAGGTCCAGGATCTGGTGGACGGGATTGTTACCGAAGCTACGGATATTATTGCCCGTATGCCCAAAACATATTTGTAAAAGAACGATCCGGAGAGGCTGACGCGGCTAGGGCGTCAGCCTCACTGTTTCTGTTTAAGAAGGATTCCCCATGATTTCATTAAAACAGATTTCATTAAGAACCATTCAAAGCAAAGATATATCCATGCGAATTGCAGAGGCCGACGCCACCGGCGGAAAAGGGCCTGTCGTGCTTTTTTTACATGGATGGCCCGAGTCCTGGTATTCCTGGCGGCATCAGATAACGGCACTGGCCAATGCAGGCTATCGCGTTATCGCGCCGGACATGCCCGGGTTTGGCGGAACCGATGCTTTACCCCGGATGGAAGATTATAACGCCATCAATATTTCAGGCTATATTGCCGGACTGTTGGATGCCTTAGAGCAAAAGTCCGTTATTTTAATAGCGCATGATTGGGGGGCCGTTATTTCTTGGAGTTTGGTAAAACTACACCCGAAACGGTTTTCCAGATTGGTTATCTTAAGTTTTCCCTATCCCGGCCATCCCGAAATCCCGCCCATGGTCGCCGCCCGAAAAGCATTGGGGGACCGGTTTTTTTATCAACTCTATTTTCAAACACCAAAAATCCCGGAAGCGGAACTGGACGGGAATCCTGCTGCCCTTTTCCGCCGACTTTACTGTTCACCGGATACAAAACGGCATGAGCCAATCATTAAAGATTCCCATAAAGATGCCGGAGGCTGGATCGACCGTCTGGGAGAACCCTTGGAGACCATACCCTGGTTTACGGCTGAGGATCTTGAGTATTATGTGAAGGAGTATTCACGGGCAGGATTTCACGGCGGTATCAATTACTACCGGAATATCGATAAAAATTGGGAGATCATGGCCCCCTATGCCGATCAGGCCATAGAGATTCCAACCCTGTTCATGGCCGGGGACAAGGATTTTGTCATCGGTCGGGCCACAAGGGAAGACCTGCTTGCGTCCATGAAAAAAGGGGTCCCGAACTTGAAGGATGTTGTGATATTGCCCGGCATCGGGCACTGGATTCAACAGGAAGCTCCGGAGCAGGTGAACAAAGCTATTCTTGGGTTTTTGCCGGAAATCCTTTAGGGCAAGGGAACGAGTTGCCGATATCTGTAGGATGTAACCACCCATCTACCGTTTTCTTGCTCCCCTGGCAACCACGAACCCTTCCAAAATTTCGTAGGACTGCATCCCAAAAAGGCCATGGTTGTTCATGACAAATGTGGGGACCATGTGGATATTGTATCGCCGCGCAAGGGACCAATCCATATCCACAGCGGGTTTGTATGCACGGGTGGTCAGAACATCTTCTGCGTCATCGCCAGGAAACCCAACGGACCGGGCTATTTCCACAAGCACTTGAATGTTTCCGATGTTTTTTCCGGAAACGAAATAGGCCTTAAAAACAGCCCGATGAAATTCGTCTCCCTTCTTTTGGGACTCGGCCCAGAATCCAAGTTCCTGGGCCAGGCGGCTGTTGTAAACCATCCCCGTCTGTTCCAGGGGCAGACCCACCAGGGCGGCCGCCTCTTTCATCTGATGTCTCATTTTCTCGATATCAACGGTTCTTCCGGCAAAAAGGGCTTCTGTGGGAATCCCTTCTTCCGGGATCTCCGGATGAAGCGGGAAACCCCGCCAGAGAAGATCGATTTCATATTCTACTTTCAGCTTTTCAATACTCACGGTATTGAAATAGCACCAGGGTCAAATATAGTCAGAGAAAATTTCGAGGGTGAATGACATCACTGTTCCTCCTGGAACATCTTCCACTCTCTGTCGATAATATCCATGATCAACTCGTTCTTTTGGCTCATCTTTCCTCCTGAAAAGTAACCATAAGCCTCCTCTTTAAACTATCGTGCAAATAATTATTAACCGCTTAATAATTTAAGATTAAAGTGACTTTAACAGCGATATATTAAATTGTTAAATATTGTAATATCGAACTCTTATAAAAACAATGAAGGAACGAATCAAATCATTTTTTATTTGACAAAATGAAAGTTGTTTATCATATTTAAACTGTAAAGTAAAACAACATCATAATTGAGCATGACGACTTGCAGGGGTACGCTCTATTCGATATCGTACAGTTCACCCAAAATGGTTCTTACGAACAGAACCATGAAGAGTGCACATTCCGGAGAAACAGCTGAAACCTGCTTTTGATGTCTTACCCATATTAACTTAACATTTTGAAAAGGAGGTCTGTCATGGAGGCTTTATTAGAAGAACGCACCGTTGAAAAAAGGCCGGTGACATCCGGTGGTTTCATGTATGGAAAACCGTATCTTTCAGACAGAATCAAAGGATTGAGGGATATTTTCTTTAACGCCAAATGGGAAATCGACATCGACCGCATGAAATACTACACCCAGGCCTATAAAGAAACCGAAGGCCAGCTGCCCCCCATGCGAAATGCGAAAGGCCTGGAAAAAACCTTGGCCAACATGACCATCCGGATTGATGACGAAGAGCTCATCGTCGGGGCCAAATCCTCCAAACGGTACAGCGCCCCCAGCGCCATCGAAGTCGGCGGCGCCCGTGGATATGCCACCGTGGCCCTGGCTTGCTACAAATCCGGAAAAACGGTTCCCGAAGTGATGCCGGACGGATTTATGGGCCGGAGTGCGGAGTTTTTAAAACACGTTCACGAATTTACCGAGGAAGAATACAAGTTGATCACCGAAGAAATTTTTCCTTACTGGGACATTAAAGTTCCTGAAAATGTCAGATCTATGGCCGGGTTGGGCGGCATATTCAGTGGCGGTAAAGTACCGCCAATGCCTTGGCATCATATATCCGTGGGACTTGAAAAACCACTAAAAATGGGCTTGAAGGGGATCGCACATCAGGCTGCGGATCGAATGAAAGAACTTAATCCTGATGAAACCGGCTATGAAAAGAAAAAAGATTTTCTGGAGGCGGTTCAGGTCTCGTGCGATGCGGTGATTATGTTTGCTGCTCGCTATGCCAAAATGGCCGAAGAAAAGGCCAAAACCGCCGCCCCGCAAAGAAGAAAAGAGCTGCTTGAGATCGCCGAACGTTGCCTGCACGTCCCTGCCGAGCCCCCCCGAAATTTCATGGAAGCCCTGCAAACCATTTATTTGATCCAGATGGCGGTGATCGTCAGTCATGGTGATGCGGTGATCTGCCCGGGAAGGGTGGATCAATATCTGTATCCTTTCTATAAGGAAGATAGGGAAGCGGGCCGGATTACTCCGGAACAGGCCATGGAAGCCATTGAAGAATACCAGATAAAGACCGCCTATTCCTTTAACGGGCCCGGCGTATTCACCATCGGCGGCGTGGACAAAAACGGCGATGATGCTGTCAATTACATCAGTCATCTGTTTGTGGAAGCGCACCGGAACCTCAAGGGGCTGTGCAATGGGATTGCCGCGCGGATTTCTGAAAAAACCCCGAGGGATTTCCTGACGAAAATCTGCGAAGTGAACCGTCACACCGCCGGCATCGCCATCTACAACGATGATGTGCAGATACGGGATCTCATTCAAGGCGGCGGGTATAAACTGGAAGACGCACGAGACTGGTGCAACATCGGCTGCACGGAGATTACCGGTTCGGCAAACAACAACGGAAACACCGCCGTGGGCTTGTTTCATGTTCCGTGTCTTGAGATGGCGTTGAACGAAGGACGAGCGATGATGAGCGGCTGGCAGCCCATGGGAGTGAAAACACCGCCCGTCAGTGAACTCAAAACGTTTGAAGATGTCAAGAAGGCCTTTGCCGCCCAGGTTGCCCACGGTATTGAAAAAACAGTAAAAGGGATTCATGAGCGGGAACCCAAAGTTTCAGGGGTTTTCGCCCAGCCGCTGCTTTCCGCAACCATCGAAGGATGCATCGAATCCGCCACGGATCTATACGCAGGCGGGGCCAAATACAACCATGCCACCATCGGCAACCAGGGATTGGCCACCCAGGCCGACTCCTTGACGGCCATCAAGTGGGCGGTGTTTGACAAGAAGCTCATCACCCTGGAAGATTTGGTCAAGCATCTTCGAAACAATTTCAAAGACGCCGAGGAAGTTCGCCAGATGTTGATCAATGCCCCCAAATACGGCAATGACGATCCCTATGCGGACGAAACAGCCCTATGGGTGGTGGAGAATTTTGTCAATGAATTGAAAAAGCATAAGTACTGGATAAAAGACGGAACCTTAAGGGGGTTGATGATCTCATCGGCGACCCATCAGTATGAAGGCATGGTAGTAGGGGCTACTCCGGATGGAAGACTTGCCGGAACCCCCGTATCCAACGGGATGTCACCGTCCAACGCCATGGAGAAAAACGGCTTGACCGCCGCCCTGATTTCCGGCGCCACCACAGCGTCCATCCCCCTGGGAGACGGCAGTTCCTTTAATATCACCTTCAATCCCTCCTTGCTCCAGGGAGACGAACAACTGGATAAATTCACCTCCATGGTGGAAGGGTATTTGTCTTTGGGTGGCCGCCAGCTCAACCCCAACCCGGTGAGTATAGCAACCCTGGTGGATGCCCAGAAGAATCCGGGGAACTATCCTGAACTCCAGGTGAAGGTGTCTGGATATTCCGCCCGGTTTATAGACATTCACAAGAGTCTCCAGGATGATATTATAAAACGGACCGGATTTGAGGCTTGTTAATGTGTAAATAAAAGCTGTGATTGCCCGGATCGATAACCGGGCAATCACAGCTTTTTCAAGAAGTCGGATCTTCCTGTAAATCGCTATGGATGGGCAGACACATAGGTCTGCCCCTACAAACTACATAAACCGTAGGGGCGGACCTGTGTGTCCGCCCTTTTTGTCATAACCTTTTAAAAGCAGCAGATAAATAAACAAACGATGGATTCAACGGAAAAAGAAGGACTGATATTCAATATTCAACGGCACAGTACAGAGGACGGCCCCGGAATACGCACCACGGTATTTCTAAAAGGATGCCCCATGCGCTGCCCCTGGTGCCATAATCCGGAAGCCATCAAAGCGAGCCCGGAACTGGTCTGGTATGCCAGCAAATGTATCGGAGCCAGCCATTGCATCAAAGCCTGCCCTACAAAAGCCTTGTCACTTAACGAATCCGGAGTGATGATCAACAGGAATCTCTGTGACAACTGCGAAATATGCATTCCGGTTTGCCCTGCCGGAGCATTGGAGT
Organism: Desulfobacteraceae bacterium; assembly: GCA_013791935.1. GTDB lineage: Bacteria > Desulfobacterota > Desulfobacteria > Desulfobacterales > UBA5616 > VMSV01. The sequence continues at coordinate 12,534 of VMSV01000003.1, forward strand.
TGTTGGGGAAACGGTATACGGTTAACGAAGTTGTCAAAAAGGTGTTGCGGGAAAAAGTATTTTATGAAAAATCCGGTGGAGGTGTCACCATATCCGGTGGTGAACCATCCCTGCAGGCGCCTTTTGCCCTGGCCTTGATGGAGGAGATTCGCAAAGCCGGGGTTCATGTGGCTCTGGATACCTGTGCCGGGATAAAGTGGTCGAGTCTCGGGCCGATGGTGGAACTGGCCGATCTGGTTCTTCTGGATCTCAAGATCATGGACAAGGATGAGCACTTGAACGTTTTGGGCGTTCCCATGGACCTGGTGTTGGAAAATGCGAAAAAGATCTCACAACTGGGAAAATCCATCTGGGTGCGCACGCCAGTGATTCCAGGATATACGGACAATGTGGAAAATATCCGAAAAATTGCCGAATTTATCAAAAAGAATTTGCCCACAGTGCAACGATACGATATTCTTGCCTTCAACAAGCTCTGTTCTTCAAAATACGAAAGACTCGGGCTTCCATGGGACCTTGAAACCGCCGAGCACATTACCGAGGAAAGAATGGAATTGCTTGCGGATACAGCCAGGCAGACAGGGTTGGATAGGGTTCACTGGTCGGGGTTGACCCGCCTAAAATAGTGTCCAACCAGAAACGGCCAATTTGCCCAATTTGTGTGTTAGGCAGAAATTTTCTCGTTTCTGGATGAACCCTAAAAAGGATCTGGCTTCTCCCCTTATTGATTTCAATATCCTTGTATGCCCATACGCGAACCGGGAACCCCGGTATTCCGGATCTGGCCCGGGCTTCTTTCAATACAAAAAACGCTCCGCTTGATTATTGTTACAATCTAACTTAAGGAGACTTCCATGGATATTATTTATGAAAAAAAAGGAAGGATAGCCTTTATTACCATCAACCGCCCCGAGGCCATGAACGCCCTGGGCGGTACCGTGCCCCGGGACATGCGGGAAGCCTTTATGGATTTTCGTGATAATCCGGACCTCCGGGTGGCCATTATCACAGGTGCGGGAGACAAGGCTTTTTGCGCGGGTGCGGATATCAAGGGGTTTAACCAACAAATCGATTCCGGTCAAGCCGGTGGACAGCCGAGAGCCTCGGAAGAGGAAAGGATTCAGGCGGACACGATTTATAAACCCTTCATCGCCGCCATCAATGGTTTTTGTCTGGGGGGTGGATTGGAGCTGGCCATGACTTGTGATATCCGGATTGCCGCGGAACATGCCCAGTTCGGCTTGCCTGAAATCAACATCGGTCTTATTCCCGGAGGCGGAGGAACCCAGAGATTGCCGCGTTTTGTCCCCAGGGCCATGGCTGCGGAAATCCTGTTTACCGGGAACCGGATGGATGCCCGGGAAGCCTATCGAATCGGTCTGGTCAACCGGGTTGTACCCCTGGATCAATTGATGTCCAAGGCCGAGGAAATGGCGGAAGTTATCTGCAAGCGGGCGCCCATCAGTGTCCAAAGCGCAAAGGAAGCCATGCTTCGGGGGATCAATCTGCCC
>VMSV01000074.1 GCA_013791935.1 Desulfobacteraceae bacterium
CGCGCCAGGAGGAGGCCAGGAGCCCCCGGGGGCTCCTGGCCTCCTCCTGGCGCGAACAATCTCTCAACTCGGAACATCAGAGGCGACATCTATCCTGACACAGGGGGCTCTTCAATAGTACGCAGGAAGTCAATCGTGTTGTACTGCGTAGAGACCAGTGCTCCTTGCTTCACATAGGCACCTGCCACGAAAGCGATGGTGCGGTGCGAATCCACATGGTCGGGGCCATCCTGGGCGTCGTCTTCAATGATAAAGATCAGCGTGTTGTTGGCGTATTTGCTCTTTGAAACCTTTTCAACCAGCAAGCCCACCGCATAATCGTTGTCAGCTTGCTGTATCTCTGGTGTGTTTACGCCGTCAATCGCGGTCAAGAAGGCGCCGGTGTGATCGTTCATGAACCGGACGAGGCTCAACCCAGGCAGATCCTCCACTCCATTAACGTATTTGGTATCGAATTCGCGCTCCCATTCTTTGAAACGCCAGAAATCCGGGAAATTGGGATCCCAACCGCGGAAATACGGATCGGTATACGGAGCCAGGGAAACATTTGTGGAATAAGCCACGATCGTGTTCGTTGAGGCCGGATCGTGCTCGAGAGAAATACTGTAAGGAGAATCCTGGGGGAAATTGTAACGAGTGCCATCAATAGCGAAACCATAGCTGCGCACGGTGAGATTCGCGCGCAGTGCAGCATCCCACAAAAAGCCGGTATTGACTTCATTATTCGGTCCATCCGGTGCAGCCACATCGGTCTGGCCTGGAAGCACATCCGGATCATCGGATGTCAGAGGATTGGCAGCCTGGCGCTCCTCAACGCCCGGAATGGCAACATTCACATTCCGGTTCAACCCCCCCTGGTCCAGGGTGAAGCCGCGTCCCGCATAAGCCAGCGGGTATTGGCGCTGGATCATATCCTGGGCTTGAGCCGAAGTGGACCAGGCCCAGCCGTCATAGCTGACTTCGGAGGTGGCATAGATGTTGTCCAGCGTGACAAAGTTTCGTGCCAGGTTATGCTGATTCGGCGTGAACTCCTCTCCAAACTGAGCCAAAGCAGGATCGCCATTTCCGATTTCCAGGTCACCCAAAACCTGGTCATACGTCCGGTTTTCCTTGATGATGAAGATTACATGCCGGACACCCTGGCGAACAGCTGCCATGATCGCTGCGTCTTCGGCGCTGCTGGTGTAAGAGAAGCGGTTATTCGTGGCTACCTGCGCCGTCAGGGTGGCGAGCTGCGCCGCATCGGGGAGCGGGTAGTTCTGCAGTCCGGCTTTGACCAACTGAGGATTATACTGGTTTGATGCAAAGCCATTCCTGTTCGTCGGTGGCGGCGGCGGCGGGCCGTAGCTGTAGTAAAAGTCAGGATTCGCCCCGGTTGGCGACTTGCCATTGATCACGTAAACCCATTGGCCATCCTCGCTGAGGCTCACCGAATTCGGGTACCAACCGGTGGGAATGAGACCCACCACCCGGTCATCACTGTCCGTTCCTTCCAGGTCCACCACGGCGACGGTATTCAGATTTCCAAGTGTCACATAGAGGGTCTTTTCATCTGGCGAGAGCGTCGCGCTGTTGGGGTTGGCGCCTCTATATTCCGCCAGTTCGGCAGGCATTACCGACGTATGTTTGATAACCGGGATGGTTTCGACGATGGCGTTCGTCGTTGTGTCAATGACATCCACCGTATCCGACTGGTCTTCGACAACATACAGAAGCGTCTGGGCCACGTTCATCGTCATCTTGTTGGGTTGGCCTTTCACCGGGATACGGGACGTTACCGCCGGGTTCATGCCCAGAGCCACCACAACGATCTCGCGATCGCGAATGCTGGATACATAGGCGGTGGCGCTTTCTCCGCTGCCCTTTATCATCACCCAGAACGGGTAGGCGCCCCCCGGCACACCGACTTGCGAGGGATCACTCTTGCCCGGGCGCAGGTCGAGATCGGGCTCCGTGATCTTCGACCATTTGCCTATGCCTCCGGTGAATACCGTGATCGAGTCGTTGTAGTAGTTCGCCACAACCAGGGTCTGACCATCATTCGACACTGCCACCCCAGCCGCGCACGGCGCTACAGAAACACGCACGTTTACCGGGAGTTGCGGCTCGCCTTGGGGCGGTTCCACGACCAGACCCAGGCCGGCGGTGTGGCCCAGGGCCAGCTCGGCTTCGTGCTGCCAGACGCCGCTGACGTCGTTCAAAGTGAAGATGTGGATATTGTCACCGGCGCTATTTGCAGGATTGACGGCGCCGGTGCTGTCAAAGGGGAAATCCCCCATGCCGCTCGACACGTAGAAAGCCTTGCCGGAAGGATCGAAGACAATTCCATTGTAGGTATTCGGGATCTTTACGACTTGCTTCTTGATCGGCGTGTTCGTCGAAATGTCATAGATGAACACATACTCTTGTGAGTCCGGCCAGTTGAAATAGGAGCCACCCGCGTCTGGAACACCATCGGTTCTATAAACGCGGTTGTAGCCGCTCGTCAGAACCAGCAGGGTCTTGTGATCCGGGCTTACCACGCTGGTGACCGCATGCCCTGCCAGCCAGTCAGGATTGTCAGGCAGATCGGGATTCAAATTTTCGTACTGGGAACCTACCGGCGCCATGGGCGTAATCTGCTGGCCCATGTTGGGCAGTTCCTGCACGCTGGGATCTGCATCCACCACCGTAATCGACAGGGTGGCCCTGGTGGTGCCGGCCGCGGTGGAAGCCGTTACCGTATAGATGGTTGTTGCGGTCACGACCATGGGGGTTCCGCTGATGATACCCGTACTGGAGACCATGCTCAGACCCTTGGGAAGGCTTGGGCTCACACTGTACGAACTCACCTCTCCTCCGGTGCTGGTCGGGTTGTTCGACGCGATCAGCATCCCTTTGGTGTAGACCGCTGTGTCGAAGGTGTAGCTGAATGTCAAGGGCGGCTGAATGACACCGTCACCGGTGCATCCCGAGAGAAAAAGCAATACTATTATCATGAAAAGACAAAACCGTTGAATTGAAAACATAACAACCTCCTTAAGCGTTATTACAAAAATTAATTTTCTCTTCTTTTCGTCTTTGTGGACAATATCGTTTTTCTTTTTTAGGATGATACAATGGAAACAATTTTGAGAATTTATTCTAATTGTCAAAGTAAGTGTTCACTCTGTTTTCAGTATTTGATCGAATATCATTAGTAAATATAATCAATTTTTGTGCCAAGTTTCCAACCCTCACCGTTGCATCACCTATCAAACAGATTTATATGAACAATCGGCTTAAAAGTCACTCTCGGGTTAGACCTTAATCTTTATAAAAAAAGGTCATATATTACCCTATGGTCATATGCGACCCTTTTTGGGGCACCATGAATCTGGGCAACCTCAATTCACTAAATAAATTAACAACTAATGATATTTTACTCCGAAGCAGTTCCTCCGGCATCTCATTGCTCATGAGAAGATTTTTGACCGGCTATGCGACTTATTTGAATCTGAGACATCGCAGACATGGTCAATGGTTCCAGAACCGGTTCAAATCCATCATCTACCTGGAGAACGCCTATCTTCAGGAACTGGTCCGGTACATCCATAATATAAATTATAGGCCCATGGAGTGAATTTCCAGTTTGTTCTTGCAAGGGTGTTCTCGCTTTTCGGGCTTGAATAGGACTGCATTCTTGGAAGAGGCGGGCAGGCGGACCGTGTCCGGGCCAGGAATCTGGTTTGTTTCTGGTGTGCAAGAGAACTGGGGAACTCCCTTGCTCAAATGGCCAGGGAGTTTGATACGACTTCCACAGGGGTGAGCTATGCTGTTGGAAGAAGCGAAAAACTGGCCAAAGAAGCGGGATATTTGATGTTGACCTAAATACTTAATAAAGTAAAGTCGTTAAAAGCCACGATTACTATCCAATCAATTCCGCCTCTATTCCAAGTTTTGCGGCAGATTCCGCTAAACGTTTATCAGCCGTAATCAACTCCAAATCAGATGTTGCGGAAACAGACAGATGGAGTGCATCCAGGGTTCGTAGAGGAGTGGAAAGCCTTGAAATCAAGCTTCTTGCCAACCGATAATGTCTTGAATCCAGTATAAGGTAAGTATACATAGAAGTGCCGATGTGAGCTTGAAACGCGTCCAGAATTTTTAGCCCGTCCCTTTCAGAAAACTCTTTTTCTCTCACTTTGCGTGAAACTGCGGATGCCAGTTCAACCTCGGTTAATTGGCTGATTGCCGGGCGGCGCTCTGATAAAAGATATTTTTCAGCCAAATTGCTTAGGGGTTCCGGGCAGTAGTAGGCTGCCAAAACACTGGTATCGATATAATACATTAATACCGTTCCTTTTCCCGAGAATCCACAATGGATCGACTTAAAGATTTTTCTGAAGACCGGATGGATGATCTGAATTTTTTCAGGCTCGGTAAATCCCCGCCCTGTTTTGTTGGGACAAGCTTTGCAATCACATTTCCCCGCCGAGTGATGATAATCTCCTCCCCGGTTTCAACCCTGTTCAATAGGGAGCTTAAATTGGTCCGCACTTCTTTTATATTTACCGTCTGCATTTTAATATCCCTTCTTCTTGATTGTACACTCGATGTGTACACCAAAAAGATGCACTGCGTCAATAATAATAAAGACCTTGGATAGATGCCATTGAGGCCATTTTGGACGCAAAACAAAAAATCGACACTTTCAACGCATATTTCGAACTTAAAGAACAACTGGAAAAACAATTGCAGTTATTGATCGGTGAAACTCAAGAGCTTCTGAACAGGTAAGGATGATCCCCCTTTTTTGATGATAATGTTTCCAAAGCATCCCGGGAAGGAAGCCGGACGGTGCGGTTGTTCGTGTTGAATTCGCTTTCACCGGGTGAAAAGATTGGTTCTCTTTTCGTGGCCGATGGTGGAATAGGGGGTTTCTCCGTAGTCGTGCCCCGGCCATACGCGGGTTTCTTCCGGCAGGGTGTACAGTTTTGTGTGAATGGATTCCAGAAGCTGGGCCATGGAGCCGCCGGAAAAATCGGTTCTGCCCACGGCCCCCACAAACAGGGTGTCTCCTGTGAAGACATGGCCAGGTGTGTATAGGCAAATGCCACCCGGCGTGTGTCCGGGGGTATGGATGACCGTAAGTTGGGTTTCGCCGATGTCGATGAGATCCTTGTCCTTGAGCAGAACATCCGGGGCCGGGGATCCCTTTCCGCCCATGACCCGTGAAAAAGCGCTGTTGGCAAGGCCGGATATGGATTTGGCTTCCAGATGATGGATATGGAGTCTTGCGTTGGTGGCTTCGATCATGGCGGCATTTCCTGCGGAATGATCGGAATGCCCGTGGGTGTTGATGACATGGGTCACGGTAAGCCCGGCAGAGCGAACTTCGGACAGGATCCTTCGGGCATCAAAGGCCGGATCGATCAAGGCGCAGGTTTTGGTGGCCTCATCGCCTATCATATAGCAGAATACGTCCATTCGAGAGAGCAGAATCTGTTGTATGACCATATTCACTCCTTTTGATCAGAGGTTTTTTCCCGATGCGATGTTGACGTTCATGCCATCGTAGCTTTTGAAGATCAGGGCTTCTTTCATCAGCCGGTCTTGGGGCAAGGGTGTTCTCTTAATATCTTTGAATATCCTCCCGGCCTCGTCTTTTGAGATCAGGGTCGCCAGCCCTTCCCCCAGATTTTTCCCGGAAACTGAATCCAGGAGAATAGCGGTCTTGCCGTCGGAAACCACGGAAAACGGCACCGGCGGGTTTTCCGCCAGCCTGGCCGCTGCCAGGATTTCCCTTTCCCTTGAACCCAAAGACCCTGCGGCACATTTGATCGCCATGAACCTTTTTTGATTCACATATACCATAAGGTCGATCCGGGAGAGGTATTCCTGGCCGTTGGCATCCACCACCAGTTTCTCATCCACCACCACATCCTGTTTGGAATACCCTTTTTCTTCAATGAGAAAACGCTCCAGGGCCTGGCGATTTTCCTCCGGTCCCACAAGGGGGATGCTTTTACCGGTGATGTAATCCTTTACAAAATCAGGTTCCGTTACTTTGCTCTCCATGATGCCCGCCTTTGGAATTATACTTTTTCGATTAAAGATTGTCCGGTCATGGCGGCGGGCTGTTCAACCCCCATGATTTGAAGGAGGGTGGGGGCGATGTCGGCCAGAATCCCCTTTTTTAAGACGGCATTTTTATACTGCTCGCTCACAAGCACCAGGGGAACCGGGTTCAGGGTGTGGGCCGTATGGGGCTTGTTGTTTTCATCCCGCATCTTTTCGGCATTCCCGTGATCGGCCGTGATGATCACGGTTCCCTGTTCCTCAAGAACCTTGGAAACGATGCTGAAAATACAGTCATCCAGAACTTCGTAGGCTTGAATGGCCGCTTCGATGACGCCTGTATGGCCCACCATATCCATATTGGCGAAATTCAATACCACCAGGGCATAGGGATTGGAGGCCAATCTGGCCAGCAGTTCTTCCGTCACCCTCGGAGCGCTCATTTCAGGCTTTTGATCATAGGTCGCCACTTCCCGGGGAGAAGGCACAAGGCATCGATCCTCCAGGGGAAAGGGTTTTTCCTCCCCCCCGTTAAAGAAATAGGTGACGTGGGCGTATTTTTCCGTTTCCGCGATGCGAAGCTGTCTGAGCCCCTGCCGGCTGATGATTTCCCCCAGAATATCCTTCAGGTATTCCGGACCAAAGGCCATGGGCAGGGTGAATTTTTCATCGTAAAGGGTCATGCAGACGTATTCACATAATTCGGGAAGAACGTTTCTTTCAAAGGGAGTAAAATCCACCTCGGTCAGGGCCCGGGTGATTTGCCTTGCTCGATCCGCCCTGTAATTAAAGAAAATTACGCCATCATGATCACAGATCCTGCCCAAAGGAGAATTCTGTTCATCCACCATGACAACCGGCTGAACGAATTCATCGGTCTGGCCTTTTTCATAGGCATTTTTTACGGCCTGAACCGGGTCTTTCTCAAACACACCATCCCCTTCCACATAAAGCCGGAAGGCTTTTTCCGTCCGGTCCCATCGAGTATCCCGATCCATGGCGTAGTACCTGCCGCACACCGTGGCGATTTTACCGAACCCCATGCGGCTGATTTCGTCCGACAAGGCGCGGGTATATCCCAGGCCGCTGTCCGGTGGGGTATCCCGACCATCCAGGATGACATGGATATAAACCCTTTTCATATCCTTATCTTTGGCCATTTTCAGCAGGGCAAAAAGGTGGGCCAACTGGCTGTGTACCCCCCCGTCGGATACCAATCCCATGAGATGAAGGGCGGAGTTCTGGTGTTTCACTTTTTCCATCAATGAGGTCAGAGCCGCATTTTTAAAGAAAGACCCGTCTTTAATGGATTGGTCAATCCTTAACAGATCCTGATAAACGATGCGACCGGCCCCGATATTCAAATGCCCCACCTCGGAATTGCCCATGATTCCCTTGGGCAGGCCCACGGCTTCCCCGGAGCATTCAAGCCGGGTGCCGGGATAGGTTTCCATTAATTGGTGAATATGGGGGGTTTTCGCTTGGGAAATGGCATTTCCGGAGCCGGAATCACCGATGCCCCAGCCATCCAAAATCATCAGTAAGCAGGGTCTCTGGTTATTCATCTGAATCGGTTTCCTTTTTATTGACTTTCTGGTCGGATTCTTTGGTCACTTTTTCCGGCGAGATCCGCGGGGCATCGTGCCAAAGTCCTTCCAGGTCAAAAAAAGCCCTGGCAGATTCAAAAAAGATATGAACCAACACATGCCCGTAATCCATCAGGACCCATTGGCCCTCGGTCTTGCCCTCCACATGAAGGGGTTTTATGCCGTGATCTTTCAACTCAGATTGAACATTATCGGCAATGGCCACAACCTGCCGGTTGGATTTTCCGGTGCATATGATGAACACGTCCGCAATGGTGGTTTGTTTTCTTACATCCAGAATCACAAGGTCTACGACCTTTCTTTCCTGAATAGCCTTTAAGAACACGTCAAGATTGTGAACCTTTTCGAAGGTCATTGATAAAGTCCTTTGGTATGAATATAATTTTCAACAGCGTCAGGGATCAAAAACCGCGCTGATCTTCCTTCCCGAATCATCTCCCGGATTTTTGTCGAGGAGATGCTAAGGGGGGTGACTTTCTGAACATAAACCGGCATCAGGTCCGGGTGACAATAGCATGCCTGGTCGGACTGAAAAACAAAATCCTTTGAAATTTTCCTGCACAGAAAATCATGAAGCATCGGGAACGGCCCTTCGATAGCCTTTAAGTCAGGATCAGGCCTCATCATGACAATGAAGGAAATCAGGCTTAACAGCTCCCGAAAGGATTTCCAGGTGTTGATTTCCAGAAAAGCATCCGACCCGATGATAAAATAGTATTTCGCCTTCCCGGCGCCTATGGTTTGGAAATACTTCACCGTATCAACGGTAAAGGAAAGGCCGGCCCGTTGTAGCTCCACATGGGAGAGTTCAAAGCCCCGGCGGTTTTCCACGGCCAACCGGATCATTTCCATCCGGTCATGGGTGTTTTCAATTTGACCGGGGTTTTTATGGGGAGGAATGGCCGCGGGAATAAAAACAACCGAGGCGAGGTTAAAGGCCTCCTTCACCTCCCAGGCCGTTCTTAAATGCCCGTAATGAATTGGATTAAAGGTTCCACCATAGAGACCGATGTTGTTCAACCCATCTCCTTTATGAAATGACTCCTGCTGTCATCTATGGCCGGACCTGACCTTCACCGAAAACCACAAATTTGGTGGTGGTCAACTCCTCAATGCCCATGGGACCAAAGGCATGCAGTTTTGAAGTGCTGATGCCGATCTCGGCCCCCAGACCCAGCTCTCCCCCGTCGTTAAACCGGGTGGAGGCATTCACCAGCACCACGGAGGAGCCCACGTCGCGAACAAATTGCCGGGCTGCCCGGTAATCGTTGGTCACGATGGCCTCGGTGTGGTTGGAGCCGTATTTTGCGATATGGGCCAGGGCCTCTTCCATATCCTCCACCACTTTAACGGAAAGGATCAGGTCCAGGTATTCTTCTGGCCAGTCGGCTTCCGTGGCCACGGGAATATTCTTTAAAATACGCCTTGTTTTCTCACAACCTCGAAGTTCAACCTTGGCGGATTGGAATTTTTCTGCCATTTTCGGCAGAAAGCCTTCCGCTGAAGATCGATGCACCAGAAGGGTTTCCATGGCATTGCAAACCCCGGGGCGTTGGACCTTTGCATTGAAGCAGATCTCCATGGCCATGTCAAAATCCGCGTTCCGGTCCACGTAAACATGGCAAACACCCTTGTAATGCTTCAGCACGGGAATCTTTGAATTTTCAACCACAAAGCGAATGAGGCTTTCGCCGCCCCTGGGGATGATCAGATCAATATACTCTTCCTGTTTGAGCAGTTCGTTCACGGCAGCTCGGTCCCGAACGGGCACCACCTGGACGGCTTTTTCCGAAAGACCCGCTTCGGAAAGCCCCATACCGATAACCCGGGATAGAGCCTGGTTGGACAGCAAGGCCTCGGAACCGCCTCGAAGGATCACGGCATTGCCTGCTTTCAGGCAAAGGGCTGCCGCATCAATGGTGACATTGGGCCTGGCTTCATAGATAATGCCGATCACTCCTAAAGGAATCCGCATTTTGGACACTTCCAGTCCGTTGGGCCTGATCCATGACCGGCTCAAGGTTCCCACCGGGTCCTGCAATTGAATAACATCTTTCAAGCCCTGAATCATGGAAGCAATGGTGGCTTCTTTGATGGTGAGACGGTCGAGCATGGCGCCGGAAATTCCCATCTCCCCGGCCCGGTCAAGGTCCTTTCGATTCTCCGCCATGATATTTTCAGATTCCTCATCCAATTTTCGGGCAATGGCGGATAAAGCGCTGTTTTTCATGGGCGTTGAACAGCGGGCCATTTGAAGGGAAGCCTGTCGGGAAGCCATGGCCATTTCAAGGATGGTTTTTTCAAGGGTCATGATGTTGTTCCTCTTGATACGGAATATTCTTTTTTTTCATCTGCTACAAGCCGCATTCACCGGTCAGACTGAGGTTGTTCCTGTGAATGACCTCGTCATAGGACTTGGCCCCCAGACGTTCGCAAATGGCGGCGGTTTTCAAACCCATGATATCTTTTATGTCCCGGGCGCTGTAGTTCACCAGGCCGATTCCCAAAAGTTCCCCGTTTTCAGCCTTTACGGATACCGGTGAGCCCACGGGGAAATCCCCTTCAACCCCGACAATTCCGCTGGGCAGAAGGCTTTTCCCTCTTTTCACCATGGCTTTTTTAGCGCCCTCATCCACCACAACCGTGCCTCTGGGTTTGGAGGAAAACCCGATCCAGCATTTCCGGCTGGCCAGTTTCTCCTTTTTGGGTACAAAAAAAGTACCTGTTTCCAGGCCGGAAAAAATGTCTGCCAGAACATTTTTTCTTTTTCCGTTGGCAATGACCATGGGAATACCAGCCAAGGTAAGTTTCCTGGCGGCTTTTATTTTGGATCGCATGCCCCCGGTTCCAAGAGCCCCGGGAATGCCTCCGGCCATGTCTTCGATGTCTTTCGTGATGGTTGAAATCAGGGGCAGCAGTTCGGCATTTTCATAAACTTGAGTGTCATGGGTGTAGAGCCCGTCGATATCCGTTAAATTGATGAGGGCATGGGCATCCAGAAGCAGGGCAATCATGGCGGACAGGTTGTCGTTGTCCCCGAATTTGATCTCCTCCACCTTCACCGTATCATTTTCATTGATAATGGGCACCACTTTCCAGGAAAGGAGAACGTTGAGGGTGTTTCGAGCGTTCAAATACCGGTTCCGGTTGGAAAGATCATCGCTGGTAAGAAGGATCTGAGCGACTTTTTTATCGTGTTTACTAAAGGCTTTTTCATACGCAAGGATGAGTCCGGCCTGACCCACCGCTGCTGCCGCCTGTCTTTGAGGAATCTGCTCCGGGCGCTGGGGCAGCCCCATTTTTTTAAGGCCTGAAGCCATGGCCCCTGAGGTCACCAGAATCACTTCCACCCCGAGGTTGATCAATCCGCTGATCTGGCCGGAGATGGATTTGATGGTGCCTAAGTTCAGCCCATTATCCTGGGTCAGGACATTGCTCCCGACTTTGATCACCACCCGTTTTACTTTGGAGAAAGTGTCTCTCCTCATCCTATCCATTGGAATCATCCAGCCGTTGAACGATTTTGGACATCAGTTTCTCAAGACCCTGCCCGTCTTTTGCCGAAATTCGAAGCACTTCATCATCGGTGAATAAAGATTCAAATTTAGCAGCATTTTCTTCGGCCTGGTCCAGATCCAGTTTATTCAATACCACAATTTGCGGTTTTTCAGCAAGTTTCGGATTGTATAAAAAGAGCTCCCGATTAATAATATTTAAATCCCTTAAGGGATCCTCGGGATCCAGAACCGAGGCATCCACCAAATGCACCAGGATACGGGTCCGTTCAATGTGTTTGAGAAATTGTGTGCCCAGTCCGGCACCTTCATGGGCACCCTCGATCAGGCCGGGAATATCCGCCACCACAAAGGGTTCCCCCCAGCCCGTCTGGACAACACCCAGATTTGGCGTGAGAGTGGTAAAGGGATAATTGCCGATTTTGGGTCTGGCCGAGGTGATGGCTTGAATCAGCGTAGATTTTCCGGCGTTTGGAAGGCCCATAATTCCCACATCCGCAAGGAGCTTCAGCTCCAGTTTCAGGGAAAAAGCCTCACCGGGTTCTCCGGGCTGTGCAAATCTGGGGGTTTTATGGGTGGAAGATTTGAACCGGGTGTTTCCCTGGCCGCCCCGGCCGCCTCTGGCCAGAACAAAATCTTCTTCGGGAAGCGTAAAGTCTTTTAGGATTTCACCGGTTTCTACATTGGTGACAAGGGTTCCGGGCGGGACTTCAAGGATTAAGTCCTCACCTTTTTTCCCGGCTCTCTGCTGGCCTGCGCCGCCGGAACCATTCTGTGCCGTAAATTGTCTTTTGAATCGGAACTGATATAAGGTGCGTTTACGCGATGTTGCGCGAAGAATGATATCTCCGCCCTTTCCCCCGTCGCCCCCGTCCGGCCCACCATGGGAGATGAATTTTTCTCTTCTAAAACTGACGCAACCGCCTCCCCCATGGCCGGCTTCAACGGTAATAATGGCTTCATCAATGAATTTCACGCTTCATATACGCTTACTTTTTTGCGTGTGCGCCCCACTTTTTCGTATAAAACAACACCATCTATTTTTGCAAACAGGGTGTAATCCTTACCCATCCCAACATTGTTGCCGGGATGAATTCGGGTTCCGAGCTGCCTGATAATAATGCTGCCTGCTGTTACCGCCTGACCGCCATAACGCTTTACACCGCGCCTCTGACCATTGCTGTCCCGGCCGTTTTTAGAGCTTCCGCCTGCTTTTTTATGTGCCATGATTCAATCTCCGCGTACTGAAATAATTTTTATCCGCCATTCCTTTAACCTATTCCCGGAATCCGTTATCAATCCCATTGCCGGCAAGGGTTCAGGGCAGGGGGTTACATTTCAATTTTATCGATTTTTACAGTGGTAAAGAATTGACGGTGTCCCTGTTTCCGCCGATATCCTTTCCGCCGTTTATATTTGAATACGATAATTTTTTTGGCCTTTCCCTGTTCAACAATATGTCCTCTGACCGACACATTTTCCAGAAGAGGTCGGCCCATGGTAAGATTCTCACCATCTGAAACCATCATAACACGGTCAAAGGTCACCTCTGATCCCACATCCCCGATCAGTTTTTCCAGCCGCAGGGTTTCCCCTTCCATTAGTCTATATTGCTTTCCGCCTGTATGAACGATAGCGTACATTTTTATCTCCCCTTCTGCTTTAGGTCTTTTTAAAAGGACTTGAAAAGTCTCTGAAATTTAAATAAAAGACTCTAAAGCGCTTTTTTCGGCAAGGCCTTTATTCTTACGTTGCATATTCCAATCGCTGTTTAAAAAGTGTTTATATTTAAATCATCTACAAATTTTGTCAAGCAAATTATGAATCTATTCCGTTAATTTATGGAGAATTTTTCTGGGCCCTCTTATTAAACATGACATTCTTCACCGAAGCTCGGACACCAGGATCCAATGGTCGGGCGATCTCATCGGCGAAGAACCCCTTGCCATTAGAATTCAGGGCAATCCTTATTCCGTTGTCATGCGTACACCGGGCAACGAAAAGGCCCATGCCGCCGGATTTTGCCTGGGAGAGGGCATTGTGGAGACCCTGGAGGATATCACCTCCCTGGCGCTTTGCGATGGGCCGGACAGCCATGTGGTTACCGTGACCCTTACCGAAAAAAGACGACAGGAAATCCCTCGAATCATGGACAGGCGAGGCTTCATCAGCCAGACCAGTTGCGGCATCTGCGGAAAAGAACTCATTGAAGATCTGGTCCAGGAAATTCTTCCTGTGAATAAAACCATCTCTCTAACCGTGGATCAGGCCCTGCACCTTCTTGAAAACCTCAACCATCATCAACCCCTCGGGCGGAAAACACGCGCCTGCCATGCAGCAGCTCTTTTCGATCCGGATTTGAATCTCTTGGCCGTGGCCGAAGATGTAGGCCGTCACAATGCCCTGGACAAGGCCATTGGTGAACTATTTTTAGATCGGAGACTTTCGGAGGCCTCCATCCTGGTCCTGTCTTCCAGGATCAGTTACGAGCTGGTCCAGAAGGCGGCCCGAGCCCGTATTCCAGTGATCCTTGCGGTTTCAAGGCCCACATCCCTGGCGGTTTCGCTCTCGGAAAAACTCAACATGACCCTGGCTTGCCTTTCCAAATCCTCAGGGCTTGATATTTTCTGCGATACGCATCGGATGCTGTGAGAGGTACATAAATAAAACGGCCCTTTTTTTTAAAAAGGGCCATATAGATTAGTGAATTTACGATTTTTCTATTGATCCATGATCACCGTGTCTGAAAGCACTTTCTGAAGGGATTTAATCCCCTTCTTGGTGACATCGGTGCTGAAAAGGGAGAGCCACCGGAGTTTTTTCAGGCCTTCCAGGAAGGTAAGGGCTTTGTCTGAAATCTGGGTGCCGTCCAGGTAAAGCATTTCAAGGTCCGTGAGGTCTTTGAGACCTTCAGCGCCGGCATCGGTAATTTCCGTATTGCTTAAATAGAGTATTTTAAGCCCCGTCATTTTGCTGATATACCGAAATGACAGATCGGTAATCTGGGTGGAGCCCAGGTTCAACACTTCCAGGTTTTCAAAATTCGCCAGGTATTTTACCCCTTTGTCCGAGATCTGGTTTTTACTGACATCCAGATCTTTAATGGAGGTGAGGTGTTTGATCTGGTTCAGCCCGCTGTTGGTCACCCGTGTTTCGCTGATGGATAATACTTCCAGGTTGCCCAGGTTTTTTAGAACCTTAAAGGATGTCAGTCCCCGGTCGTTCAGCCGGGTCCGGAACAGATAAAGTCGCTTGATGTTTTTACAGTTTTTGAGGTATTTCAACCCATCCCCGGCTGTCCAGGTACCATCCAGGAAAAGGGTTTCCAGTTCGGTAAGGCCCCTGATGTATTTTAGACTCTCATCAGATACTTCCATGGAAGCGAGATCCAGGTTCTTGACTCTTTTCATATCGCTTTTCGTCAGGGGCTCCATGGCTTCTTTGCCGATCGCCTCTTTGATCATTTTTTTGATCATGTCCTGCTGATTCATCATGATTTTTATCATCCTTTATATGGAACAGGGCGGGTATATGTTAATTTTGGTCTATACAATATGTATTTTTGCTTGTTTAGTCAAGCTTTTATCTTGTATTAAATTTTTGGAGACCTGTTTGCTTGAATATCTTTTAATTTCTGCCACACCATTTTTACCTGAGCCATTGTGTTTTCCAGCGAGCCTGAATTGTCCACCACCAGATGACAAAGCTGTTTTTTCTCTTCCACGGACATCTGGGAGCGAATCATTTTAAGGGCAAGGACCTGGCTGTTTCCATCCCTTTGCATGAGTCTTTCAAGCTGGATGGTTTCCGGTGCGTACACCATGAGAAGACAATCGAACATGGCCTGCATTCGGGTTTCCAGAAGCAGGGGGACCACCACCTGAATAATGGCATCAGGATCTTTTTGAGTGATCTTGTCCACCTCTTCATAAAACAGGGCCCCCAGCCTGGGGTGGATAAAACCTTCAAGCTTTTTCCGCTTGCCCTCATCTTGAAAAACCACCGCCCTGAGCTTGTCCCGGTCCAGGGTTCCGTCCTGTCCGACCATTTCAGCACCGAAAAAATCCACGATATCGTGGTAGGCCGGATGGCCCGGCTCTACCACTTTGCGGCTTAAAACGTCATAGTCGATCACCGGCGCACCCAGCTCTTCAAGCAGCTTTGCCACCGTTGATTTTCCGGTGGCAATGCCACCGGTAACCCCCACCAGCAGTCGCCCTTTGTTTTCTTCCATGGCGTTTTTTCCACCTCGGGAATGAGTGGCTATTTTTTCGCTTTCTTGATTCCCAGATAATCCGTTGCGATAATGGTTTTACAGATATTGGCCGAACCCTCCACAATCACATAGGTGGGGATGTCGCGGTAATATCTGGCCACGGGGTATTCTGTGGAATAGCCATAGGCTCCCATGATTCGCATGGAGTAGTTGGCGCATTTCATGGCCACTTCTCCGGCAAAATACTTGGCCATGGCCACTTCCGTGGGATTGTTTTCATTGCCCTGGTCTTTCTGCCAAGCGGCCTTGTACACCAGCATGCGGGCTGCTTCCACTTCTGTGGCCATCTGGGCCACCAGGTCCTGATTCATCTGGAAGTTGCCCACGGGCTCTCCGAACTGCTTTCTTTCCATGCAGTATTTGGCGGCGATTTCAAGACAGGCCTGGGCGCATCCCACGGCTCCGGCTGCTGCGGATATGCGGGTGTTCGCCAGAGAACTGAATACAATTTTAGCACCATCTCCGGGATTTCCCAGAATGTTTTCCTTGGGAACTTTCACATTGTCGAAGAATACTTCCCCTGTGGGGGACAAAAAGGAACCCATCTTGGACAGATCGCTGGTGGACACGCCTTTGAAGTTTTTCGGCTCCACAACAAATGCTGAGAGGCCCTTGCTTCTTTTGGATTTGTCGGTATAAGCATACACGATCAGGACATCGGCCTGATGGGCATTGGATATCCAGTTTTTGGACCCGTTCAGAACCCAGTGGTCACCCTTGTCTTCCGCCGTGGTTTCAATGGACAACACGTCTGATCCCGCATTGGGCTCGGTGATGGCGAATCCGCCTAAAAACTTTCCGTTGCACAGGTTGGGAATATATTTCTTTTTTACTTCTTCCGACAAACTGTATTTGTAAATGGGGTAGGCGCATCCCAGGCCCTGAAGATTGATCTGAACTCGAAGAGAGCTGTTCACCCGGGCGATTTCTTCCGTGATGATGCAGGCCGCCATCCAGCCCATGTTTTCTCCGCCGTATTCTTCCGGAATCACCGCCCCGTAAAATCCCAATTCTCCCATGGGCCTTACGACTTCCTCCACCGGAAAATAATGGTTGGCGTCCCATTCTTCCACTTTCGGGGCAATTTGTTTATTGGCGAATTCCCGTACTGCTTTCTGAAGCATTTCCAATTCCCGGGAAAGTTTAAAATCCATTTTCCTTATCTCCTTTTATATTGATTAAATGTTTCACTTCTTGTGTTTCAGGGTTTTTCAAGCACGGCCGCAATGCCCAGACCGCCGCCGCCGCAGATGCATTCCAAGGCGTATTTCATTTCTCGTCTTTGCATTTCATGAACCAGGGTTGCCAGAACTCGCACCCCGGTGCATGCAATGGGATGCCCCAGGGAAATGCCCGAACCATTCACATTCACTTTGCCGTAATCTTTTTCTCCCACGCCCATTTCTTTCAAGTCTGCCAGAACTTGGGCCGCAAAAGCTTCCTGGATCTCAATCAATTCCATCTGTTCTATGGAGAGACCCGCCATCTTCAGGGCTTTTGAAACTGCAACCGGCACGGTTTTATAGGCTCTTTTGGGGTCATCTCCCACCAGGGCTACGGATTTAATTTTTGCCAGGGGCGTAAGTCCTAATTCGGCTGCTTTTTGAGCAGACATGATCAGCACGGCTGCAGCACCATCGTTTTCCGTGGACGAGTTTCCGGCTGTGCATACGCCGTTCATCACCGGGCGAAGCTTGGTAAGCTGTTCCATGGTGGTGTCGGCCCGGGGATTTTCATCCTGACTGAAAACCAAGGGGTCTCCTTTTTTCTGGGCCATGGAAACCGGAACGATTTCATCCTTGAACTTTCCGGCCTCAATGGCGGCACAAGCTTTTTTATGGCTCTCATAGGCCCACCGGTCACAGGCTTCTCTGGAAATATCTTCTTCCTTTGCGGCGGTTTCCGCCCAGGCCATCATGGACGGAAGAATTCCGTACCGGGATTCCGGCTGGGACATCACTCTCGCACGTTGAATTCGATCGTAAAAGGGCAGCCCCCAGATGGCAAGATCGCCATGACCCTTGGGCATTCCCTTTTCTCCGCCGATTCCCCATTTGACGGAGCCCGGCAGGTAGAATTCCGCGTTGCTCATGCTTTCAACACCACCGGCCACAACGATTTCAGCCACACCGGATTTGATGAGGGCAACCGCATATCGGGTCACGTCCAGGCCCGTGCAGCATCTGCTGTCCATGGACGTTCCGGGAACCGCTTCGGGCCACCCGGCGGTGAGCAGGCCCATGCGGGCGATATTCACATATTCACCATTTTGGTAGGATTGGCCCATGATCACCTGGTCCACCGCCTGAGGCTTGAGATTGACCCGGCTGATGACCTCGTTGAGCACGATGGCTGCAAGGTCATAGGCTTCAACGGATTTAAGCGCCCCCATGTAGCGCCCCACAGGGGTTCTTACAGCGCTCACGATGACAGGATCATTCATTTTATTTCCTTTCTTCTTTAGGATTGCAAACAGTTTGTATGAACTAATTAACGGAATTGACAGGGTAAACCTATCCTTGCCTGCCGCTTCCGAGCAAAAAATGCTCGTAACATTTTTCAACCTTGGGGTCAAGATGTCCCTTGAATCTTGTTCTCAACCTTATTTGCACCCGGGCAAACCACAATGATGTTTTTAGACTCTTTACAGGAATTATATAGAAGGTGAATGGGAGGACTTAAAGGCTGACGCGATAAATCTGATCAATGGTGGTATCCCCTTGAAAGACCTTTGAAATACCATCCATTCTCAGGGTACGCATGCCGTTTTCAATGGCAAGGGCTCTGAGAGCCTCAAGAGAAATGGATTTTTTAATCGCCACTTTGATATCTTCGGTTCCGATCAAAAGTTCATGGATAGCCGTTCGGCCTCTGAATCCGCTATGATCGCAGGCGGGGCAGCCCACTGCTTTCATCAGGGTGGTGTTCTCAAGATCGGATGAAAGACCATCTTCTTCAAAATATTTCTCACCGTAGGCAGAAGCCAGCTCATCAAGGTCTTTTTTTTCAGGATGGTAGGCTTTTTTACATTTCCCGCACAACCGTTTTATCAGACGCTGGGCCAGGACCCCAAGCATGGCGTCTGAGAAGTTAAAGGGGTCCATTCCCATTTCGATGAGCCTTACCACGGTTTCCGGCGCACTGTTGGTATGCAGGGTGCTGAACACCAGATGCCCGGTTAAAGAGGCTTCAATGGCGATTTTTGCCGTTTCACTGTCCCTCATCTCGCCGATCATGATGATGTCCGGGTCGGCCCGCAAAAAGGAGCGAAGGGCTTCGGGAAAAGAAAAGCCAATTTTGGGGTTCATCTGAACTTGCCTTAAACCGTCCTGGGTGATTTCCACCGGGTCCTCAGCCGTCCATATTTTCCGGTCCGGTTTGTTCAAATGGCTCAATGCCGAATGAAGGCTGGTGGTTTTTCCAGATCCTGTGGGTCCTACACAAAGGACAATGCCATAGGGCTTGGCGATGATTCTCTTGAATTCGGAAAGATTCCGGTCGGAGAAACCCATTTCGTCCAGAGAAAGGGGTTTTGAGGAAGACAGGATTCTCAACACCGCGTCTTCAAGGCCTCCCACGGTGGGGGTGATCTCCACCCGGTATTCAATCTTTTTCCGATCGGATTGTAGAAGGATTTTCCCGCTCTGGGGCCTTCTTCGTTCGGCGATGTCCAGATTGGCCATGATTTTGATGCGGGACATAATCGCCCGTTTGAAATTGGGCGGAATTTGATGTTCAATCCTGCAATCTCCGTCCAGCCGGTATCTGACCTGAAGGGGGCCCTTGCCTGGCTTGGGTTCCAGATGGATATCGGAAACCCCCTGTTTAAAAGCCTCCAGAAGAATTCCATTGACGAATTTAATGACTTGGGAATCGGTCTCCCGGACGCTGGTATCTTCGTTTTCCTCTTCGATGGTGATCTGTCCTTCGTCCAGGTCCTGCAGAAGAAGGTT
Source organism: Desulfobacteraceae bacterium (assembly GCA_013791935.1). Taxonomy (GTDB): domain Bacteria; phylum Desulfobacterota; class Desulfobacteria; order Desulfobacterales; family UBA5616; genus VMSV01. The sequence continues at coordinate 19,391 of VMSV01000074.1, forward strand.
CATGGAATCTTCGGGCTTCTGAAAGTATTTTTCAATGGCGGCAGCTATCTGAACCGAAGTGGATGCCACCAATTCGATGGCTCGATTGGTGTTGAATCTCAGAATCTCATTAATGTTGTGATCCGTGGGTTCGGAGGTGGCCACAATGATCCGTTTTTCATCGGCTTCTATGGGAAAAATTTTCAGCCGGTCGATGATTTCATAGGTCAAAACATTCAGGGCCATCTGGTTGGGGGTCACACCCTTCAGGTCCACGAACCGCATCCGAAATTTTGCGGAAAGGGCCATGAGAAGCTGTTCTTCCGTAATATATCCCTTGTCAATGAGCAGGGCCCCTATTCGCTTCTTGCGGCCTGACTCCTGGGAGGCAAGAGCGGCCTCCACCTGTTCCTTGGTTACAATCCCTGCTGAAATCAGGATATCCCCCACCCTGATATTCCGTCCATGACCGATTTCTTTTCTTGCTTTTGAAATTGCAGAATCCACAGCACTATGATTCATGCATGCATCTTCCGACAAAATATCACCGATTCTTTTTCCTCGCAATTTTCCCTGTTCGGCAAGGCATTCATCGACCTGGTCTTCCGAGGCAAACCCTTTTTCCAGAATGATTTCTCCCAGGGAATTCAATCTCAACCTCTTTTTGACACCGGCTGAGATAAAAAAAATCATTTTATAGGGGCTGTCCTTCTGGCCAGGGATTCCAAAGAATCCCTCGTCTCCACTCATATTGACCATGTGAACCCGGTATCTTTCACCCGGAACCGTCTCTATTTCTTCCAGACCCTCCGTGGTCTGATATTTGGATAAATCCGGTGTCCCTTTTATGAATATGGCGCACAGGTCCTGAAAAGGAAAAACCTGCCGGGAATCGGGTTTCTCCGGCAGGTAAACCTCAACAACATTGCTTTTTGTTTTAAAAGGGGCGGCAAGAACAGAGTCAATCTTTCTCCCGTCCATAAAATTTAAAACCAGTGCTTGCGCCAAATTACGTCCTCAATTTCATGGCTAAAATCCAGTTCAAAATCATTATTGGGCAATGGGTGTAATTCGCAACTCAACTCGCCGATTGACCGCATCGCTGGATGAAATGGGCATGGACTCTCCAAAACCGATGGTGGTGATCCTTCTTGAGTCCACATTCTGTTGAATCAGGGCATTCTGAACCGAAATCGCCCGTTGCTCGGAAAGGGTCTGGTTATAAGATTCAGATCCTGTTGCATCCGTATGACCTTCCACCCGAATCGTGGTTTGGGGATAGTTGTTCAGAACCGTAGCGACCCTTGATATTTCAGCCATTCCTCCGGGCTTGATCACCGATGAATTATAATCAAACATGACTTCGGATTTTAAAGTGGCCACCAGCACATCCTGTTCCCTGCGAATGCTTGCCGTCTCAGAAGTTGCAATGGCGTTGCGAAGTTCCTGCTCCTGACGGTCCATATAAGCCCCGATCTGGTTTCCGGCCATTCCTCCAAGAACTGCGCCAATGCCCGCCCCGAGAAGAGTTCCCTTGGTGTCCTTGCCGATGGCTTGGCCCAGAATAGCCCCAACACCGGCTCCCACAGCAGCGCCTGTTGCGGTTCCCTTTTGTTGCTGGGTTTGTAGGTTGGCGCATCCGGCCAGGGTAAATACCAAAATCAAACACATTGAGATTGCGGTTGCCTTTTTCATAACCTTCCTCCTTTTAAAACATCAGGTTCCCCGGAATTTAATCCATCCGGGGCATAATTGCGTTGTGAGTCGGTTTTTTTTATGGATTCTATTATTAACCGAGTCTAAAGTCAACCTGATGCTTTCCAGAGTTTTTTTGTCGACAGACGGTTAGCATTTCTTGCAATAAAGGGGATTGGTCGTTCATCCCCTTGCGCCAACCCCTTCCACATTGACGTGGGTATGAAATATTAAATGCTAAGCCGCGAGCTGGGCCATGCCGCTTTCAATAAGGATATGTTCCATGTCCAGCAGGAGCTTGACGCTTCTCTTGATTTTTGCCGCTCCAAGGATATGCCTGCTGTCAAAAAACACCCCCAGGGAGGAGGTCACTTCTATATCTGTTGCCTTGATGGCCAGAACCTCGGAAACGGAATCCACGGCAATGCCCATTTTGGTGGTCATACCGTTTACCTCGGTTTCAATAACGATGATGCAGCTTCTACTCCCGGCAGCCAACTCGCCCATGCTGAATTTTTTCTTTAAATCCATAATCGGAATCACACTTCCCCGGTTATTGATCACCCCTTTGACATAATCCGGTGATCCGGGAATGCTTCGTGTGGGCTGCATTCCAATGATTTCTTTGATTTTCATGATATCTATGCCGAATTCCTGGCTCCCCAGATTAAAGGTGAGGTATTTGCCTTCCAGGTTCAGCAAGGCCTTGGTCTGAAGCCCACCGGCCTGCTCAAAAACATTCTGGGTCAGCAGTGCGTTGATCTTATCGGCAGAATCATGAAGCCTGGATTCCTTTCGGTTTGTAATACGGTCTTTGCACGCCGCTTCGGCAAACCTTGTGTCGATAAAATTATCCAGATTAATGGGGTTGCCGATTTTCATTTCCTTGTTCATGTAATCGTGCATATGTTGCAGGGCATAAATGTCCGGGAACAGATCCGATGTCTTTATGCCTTTTTTCTCGGTGATGACATTCTTTAAAATAGGCACTTTGAGACCCAGTTTTTTATGGGGGTCCAGAAAGGCTACACCGATTTCAGAGGCAAGCTCGGGTTTGTTCTCTATGAATTTGCCTGCATACACGAGCATTTTCACCAGTTCATAAACGGCATCCGGATAGGATTTTATGAATTCATTCTGTACCGTTACCACGCAGCAGGGATGATTCTCCCAAAGTTCGCTGGAAAGAAACTGCAAGGACGCAGCTCCTCCTGCAATGGCCCGGGTACCCATGGGCTCGGCCACCATAAACCCGCTTGCATCCTTATTATTATTCAGAAACTCCTGCATTTTTATGGGAGCCACCACTTCAAAGGAAACATCGCCCTTGACCTCATCCCCCATGCAGGGTTTCAAACCGATTTTTTTGAAAAACATGTGTGCCAGCATGTGATGAACGGACATCTTATGGGGAATCAGAAAAGACTTGTTCTTGAAAAATGACTCAAAGGGCGGAACAAAATTTCCTGTATTGCTGCGCACAAAAATACTTCCGCTTTTGTGCGCCAGCAGCACCAGTTTAATATCCGTACCATAGCTGAAAAGATCCATGGCAATGGGCGCAAGGATACAAGCTCCGTCCACATGTCCCTGCTCAAGGGATTCCTGCACCTGGTTCCATCCGGGCATACATTCGGTTTCCAGTTCAAAATGAAGAGGCGTCAGTTCCCCCTTGGTAATAAGATGTTTCAAAACCCCCAGGATCAAGTGGTCTGTAATCTGAATGTGGGCCATTCGAAGGATGGGTTTCCCGGCAGCGCTGGTGCGAACGCGGTTTTCCCTCTCCACAGTCGCGGCTTCATCCCCGGCCAAGCCAAAGGCCTCATTGATTTTTTTTCTCAGGTCATTTTCATCAAAGGGTTTTGCGATAAAGCTGTTGACCCCGGCTTCCACGGCCTTGTTTTCCTGTTTTTTGTCGCCCTGGCCCGTGGCCATGAGAAAAGGGATTGCCTTGAAGGAATCACGGGATCGCATCCAAACCACCAGCTCATACCCGTCCATATTGGGCATATTCCAATCGCTGATCACAAGGTCAATTTTCGGTTTCTCCTCCAGGCAAGTCATGGCCTCCCGACCGTCCTTGGCCTCAATAATATTCATAAAACCTAAAGCCTTAAGAGTTTTAACTTCAATTTTCCGCATGATTGCAGCATCTTCAACCAGCAAAATGGTGATGTCTTTTGAAATGTCGGTCATTTTTTCCTCACTGGGGCGGTATCGTTTTTTCGTATTCGACCAAAGGAATAGCCGATTTTTACATCCTCGGTTTTCCTGGCTCCTGATAAAGTTTAATCTATATTTCACTTATCGTACCGGAACAGAAAATCTTTAGTACCATTTATTGAATCGGTTTCCTTTTTCATAAAACCTCTTGATTTTCTGAGTCTATTATAATAGGAAATTCTAATCCTCAATTGATCAAACAAAAATTCAGAAAAAAACCGTTTGCAATAAACTGTTTAATATTGCCAAAATTAATCGTTTTTCCCCGACACTCTATCAGAAGGAGGCGTTACATGCTGGAATACAAAAAGATTTTATACCCGATCGATCTTTCCGAAACCTCATCAAAGATTATCCCTCATGTGAAAACGGTTGCCGATAAATTCGGCGCTGACATTTATCTGATCTTTGTGGCCAAGGTTCATGAGTATTATATCGACAACGAAAAACCGGGCGAAGGCATCAAGAAGAAGGTGATGAAATATGTAAAAGAAAATTTCACGGACATTCCGGAATCCCATGTTCACGTGGCGGACGGGGATGCCACGGAGGAAATTCTCAGCTATATTGAAAAAGAGAATGTCGACCTCATCGTCATGGCCACCCGTGGAAGAAAAGCCCTGGACAAAGCCATTTTCGGCTCTGTTGCAGCCAGCGTGGTGAGAACATCGCCTGTTCCGGTTTTTTTTGTGAATCCGTTTACGGATAAGTTTTTGAACTGATTTCCAGCGCTCGGTTCACCGTTTACGCTTAGTAAATTTCAGGTGACGAAAGGTGCACAAAATATGAGCCATTTTGCGCTGTCATATCCAGACCACGCGTAAAATGGCTTTATTGTTTATTGAGGGTTGTATTTCAAGGGCACCAAGGAAATCTATGAAAATACCATGGCGAGTTATTTGATCGGAAAAAATAAGAAAGGAGAAAAACATGGCTGTTGAAAAATTCCCCATCGAAGCCGGGCATATCATGATGTTTGCACGGTCCATCGGCGACAAAAACCCCATTTATTACGACGAGGTCTACGCCAAAGCAACGGAACCGGGGGCCATTGTCCCTCCCCCTACCTTTACCATGTCCAGCGCCCAGTTTGACCCGGACTATTTCTTGAGACCGAAAATAGGAGAACCCTGGTTCGGGTCCGGCAAAAATCCCACAGGAATTTCCCAGGCGTCAGGGGGGAGCGGTGGGGGTGCCGGGCGAGGCTTGCATGCGGAACAGCATTTTGAATATCACCTTCCGGTGAAAGCCGGGGATGTGCTCAAGGCTGAAACCAAACCGGGCAAAAAATGGGAAAAAGAAGGCAGGAGGGGTGGAAAGCTGATCTTCAGCGAAACCATCACCGAATACCGGAATCAAAACCAGGAACTTGTGGTCACAGCCCGGGGCATCGGGGTGGTCACGGAAAAGGCACCGGATTAAACCCTTGAGGAGGTAAAAAATGGCCTTGAAAAAAAGCGAGTTAAAAATAGGCGATGTTCATGAAGCGCTCCTGGTGGAAGACCTCAAGCGCACCCAGATCGTTCAATACGCAGGTGCCTCGGGGGATTATAACCCCCTGCATACGGATGAAATTTTTGCAACCCAAGTGGCGGGCTTTCCTTCGGTTTTCGCCCACGGAATGCTCACCATGGGGATGACGGGAGCCATGCTCACCAATTTTGTGGGGGACGGCAGACTGACCCACTTCGGCGTCCGTTTCACCAAGCAGGTGTTTCCCGGAGATACCCTGAAAGCCAAAGCCACGGTGGCTGAAATCCATGAGAAAGATGGCCAACCCTTGGTAAATTTTTCTGTGGAAACCCTCAATCAGAATGGTGATATTGTCGTGAGCGGTTGGGCTACGGCAAGGATTGATGAATAGCCTTTCCTGAAGAACCTCCCCACATCTATGGCAGCTCCCTGCATACGCCTTTCAATGCTGCAGCCGGGGCTGCCCTACGGGTTACGCATCTCTATCCCCCTCCTCCTATCCAGGCTGAATCCATCAAGCCAACTCGTCGGGCGGCTATTATTAACCTTTTTTATAGTTGACCATAAAAAAGGTTATGCTGTGCCCCAAAAAGCGCCTTTTTCAGCCATACGCTCGCCCTTTGGTCCTTCCCTGCTTTAGCTATTTAACCCTGTTCCAATGCTCCGCCAGGTTAAGCCTATTTATTTGATATACAAGTGTTTTCTGCATCCATCCTTTTCGATGCGGAGGTCCTGCAACCCTATTTTTTTCCTCGACCGGGTCGATGAGGGCCATGAAATCCCCTGGTCGGCACCTTTCTTGCTGTGATGGTCTCCAGTTTTATTTTTCCGGGCCAGACAAAAAGTGCTATGAAGTTCAGGAAAAATTTGCCGATAAATATTCACAGTGAGCCTTGAAGGTGAGATATTTTACAAAAAACAGACCCCACATCCCAGCCGTGAAGCATGGAAGGGGTCCTTCAAACTGGAACAAATTTCAATGGGTCGCCTCGGCCACATCCCTGATCACCCTGGGGCTGCTTCTTTCCCTTGGGAATCCCAAAGCCCTGGACGCTGAGATGATAACTGTGAACATGATGGACAACGCCAAAAACATAAGGACGGCTTCGGGAGACAGTTTCAGTGTCGAGCTGAACCAAGCTGGAGCCGCCGGGTATACCTGGGAGATCCAGAACCTGGATTCCGAACACTTGGAGGTCCTGGAAACGAAAGCCCGGGAACCGATCAAGCCTGAAGATTTGACCGGCGCTCCGGTGAAAAGGAGCTGGATTATCAAAACAAAAATGGCTGGGCATACGGAACTCAGAATCTGTCACTTCCGACCATGGGAAGGAATCCAAAACGCCATAGAGACTTTTATTCTAACCATCGAAATAGATTAATACGCACAACAGGAGAATCACACCATGCATCAAATCATTACCCGAAAATTTTACATGACTCTCGCATCCATTGCTCTCGCATTCATGATTTTATTTGCCACCGCTCCGGCTCACGCAGGGTCTAAACAACTCGATAATATCCGTGCGGCCATCAAGGCAAAGGGTGGCAAATGGGTTGCGGACGTGACTTCGGTTTCAGAACTCACCCTGGAAGAAAAGAAAGTGCGCGCTGGTTTGGACATGGAAGAGGAACTTTCAGCATCCAATAATACCTTGGACCCCCTGACGAACGATTTGACAACCGTGGCCCCCGCAACCCTGGACTGGCGGAACGAAGGGGGTATCAACTACGTCTCCCCTGTAAAAAACCAGGGAAGTTGCGGGAGTTGCTGGGCTTTTGCCACCACAGCCGCCCTGGAGTCCCAGGTTATGATTTTTCAGAAAGGCGTGCTCATTGACCTTTCCGAACAAATCCTTGTTTCATGTAGCGGAGCCGGTTCCTGTGCAGGCGGTTCTTCCGCCACGGCATCCAACTTTATCCGGGACGTGGGTTTGCCTTTAGAGAGTTGTTTTGGTTATGTTGGAACCGATAACTCATGCGATAATGCGTGCGTGAATTGGCCGACCAGTACTTACGGCATCGTCGGTTGGCACCGAGCCAGCAGCACCACAACCACCGTAAACGATATCAAAAATTCCCTTTACCTGTATGGCCCGGTGGTGGCAACCATGTATGTATACAATGATTTCTACTCCTACAGGACCGGGGTATATTCTTACACCACAGGGGCCTATGTCGGGGCCCATGCGATTATGGTGGTAGGTTATGACGATATAAACCAATGTTTCCTCGTCAAGAACAGCTGGGGCACCGGCTGGGGGGAGGCTGGATATTTTAAAATCGCCTACAGTGAAGTGACGGGAACCAGCCGGTTCGGGTATTCCACTATGGTTTATGAAGGCCACGAAGAACCAGTCATCATAGACCCTGTTCTTCCGGACGCTGAAATCACTTCCCCCGCCCAAGGCTCCACGCTCTCGGGAATTACGGCAATCGGCGTTTCCACCCCCACCGGAAGCAGCATCAGCAAGGTAGATTTATTCATTGATGGCGCACTTTTTTCTTCAGACAGCGTTACCCCTTTTTCCTTTTCCTGGGACACGAACAAAATCAATAACGGTGCCCATACCCTTAAAGCCGTGGCCTATGACCTTTCGTCGGGGAACAGTGGGGAATCCTACCCGGTATCCGTGAATGTGGCCAACCCGGACCCGGACACAACACCCCCGACGGCAGCCATTTTATCTCCGGCAGAGGGATCAACCCTATCCAAATTGGTGAAAATAAAAGTCAGTGCCACCGACAACCTGGGACTAAGCAGGATTGAGGTCTATTACAACGACAGCAAATTGATCGGATCATCCAGCATCACCGGAACAAGCGTTGCCACTGTCATTTCGTGGAATACCTCCAAAGTGGCCAAAGGGCCAGCCACCCTATCAGCTATCGCCTATGACGCAGCCGGAAACCAAGCACCCAGCAAAAGCTTGAATGTAACCTTGAAATAGAGAGAGGCACGCACCGGGGGCATTCGTTGTAAAGCACAAGCCACCCTTGCGGTTCAAATCGGGTTGCGCATCAGACCTAAGAGTTGATGCGTAACCCCTGTCTTGCAGATCGCCTCCCCCCTCCAAAAAAAAATCCTCGGTGCGCGCCTGAAGCCATCGTCCCATAACCCATTAACCATCGAATCCCAACCCGGGGTCCCCGCATTTTTTCCCCATGCATAAGGCCTGACTCATCCATTTCCATAGTCCAATATTTAGGAAATATATTTCCTATGTGAAATTCTCTTACCAGATATTGTGTAACTGAACACCCATTTTTGTAAAGAACCGTCTTTTGTAAAAAACCTAACCAATCGTTTTGTAAAGACAATTTTATTTATTCAGTTTCAGTAAATTCTCGCACGATACTTGCAGAGGATTTGAGAAAAGTTGGCCATTTCTTGTTGGAATGGAGAGGGTGCTTTGTATTTATTTAATTTTAAACAACCTTGATACTTAAAAATGAAAATTCAACCCATGCATCAATCAACAGCAGAGACGGGGGGCTTAGATACGGGGTGCCTATGGTGAATAGTCCAGCCAAAGCAGACAACGGAGGAAGGCGCATCGGGATTGACCGAAGACAATTTTCATATTTCACCCATATCCCGGAAAGGAGAACAGGTGAAGACCGGCGCACCGGGGAAGACCGCAGGACCGACCGCTACAAAGAATGATTTTAAATCCAACCGCCTGAAACAATATAAAATCAGAGGGTATCCAACAAAGTGTTCAAGAGGATGCCCCGTTGAAGAAAAAACGACTCAATAGGACAATGAAAGTAATAGTAAATGTTACCTGTTTTACACAATATGAATTATTTTATCCAATATTAACGGGAGCAAATAAAGATACAAGTCCGCTAATATAGCTTAAAATAGTGTTTTTAAAGGTAATATATTTATACTTAATATCATTGCTATTCTGCACGATTCTTGCTTAAAACATAACTATAAATCAATTTGGATAAACTTATTTATTGATAAAATAAAAAAACAAATTAGAACGGAGGCCGTATGAAAAAATATTTGATTTTATGTTTTATGATCACAGCAATCTTATTTGGTGTCAATCAACCATCGGAGGCAACAATTTTAACCTACTATTTTAATCTTGAGTTTAGTGGTGCAGTTGCTCCTGATGGCCCTTCCCCATGGTTGACGGCGACTGTTAATGACGAGGCAACGATTGGTGATGTGATTTTAACTCTATCTGCTTCTGGTCTTTCGGGCAAAGAACATATAAAAAATTGGTTTTTTAATATAGACACAAGTTTAAATCCTGTTTCAGTTATAGCAGGCGGGTATACTACTGCTGGGACATATAATTCAGTAAACAGTATCTTAGCAATGACAGATACATATAAGGCTGATGGTGATAATGGGAAATATGATTTTAAAATTGACTTTGATAACAATGACTTTACAAGCGGGAAATATTTTTCCATAACGTTTGATCTTATTACTCTTACAGCCGAGGATTTTGCTTTTGGGAACGTAAACAGCACTAAAGGCGGCCCCTTTGCAATGGCTTCTCACGTAGGATCAACAGGCGACGATGATGAAGGCAGTGGCTGGCTTGCCGCACCTCTTGATGAGAGTACCACTCCCCCACCCGTCCCAGAGCCTGCCACCATGTTGCTCTTAGGATCCGGGTTAGTAGGACTTGCTGGCTTTGGCAGGAAAAAACTCAAGAAATAATAGTTAATCTTTATGTCCGAATTCAAAAGGCAGGCTCATCATAGTGAGCCTGCCTTTTTGTTTTTTGTCCCCTGTAACAAAATTCAATGGCTTGAAATCCTTTCGGAATCAACGAACCAAAGCCAGACCTTAAACGGAGGCACGGGGAATGCTGCGGGAAAAAATGGCAAAACAAGAAGGACCTTTGTTGGTCTTGGGGGGGCTGGTCAGTCTGAAGCTTTGTGCCGGGAAACAGGATTCAAAATGGGCGAAAATAATTCAGCTTGAAATTGACAGGCTGAAAATTAGGCTTTCAAAGAAGAAATCACAACAAACCGTGAAACACGTTTTAGCCTTACTCAAGAATCATTAATTTCGGAACAAACAAAGGGCTTTGCCAGGGCCTGGGATTCAGAATCGAAATGCCGACCGTCCATAATCAGAAAACAGAAGATCTTACATCGGAACAACTCGTCAAGCTTTTAGACGCTCTTAACGAATCTTCAAATATCCATGTGGCCAACATGATGAAAATGGCGCTATATACAGGCATGAGGCGTGGTGAATTGTTCAAACTCGAATGGAAAGACATAGATTTTGAGCGAGGCTTTATTCATATTAGAGACCCCAAGGGCGGGCCGGATCAAAAAATTCCCCTCAATGATCCTGTAAGGGATCTGCTGGAAAATCACCCGAAAACCAAAAGCGGATATGTTTTTCCGGGTCAGGATGGCAACAGGCGGGTATCCATGCAACAGGCCGTGAACAAGATAAGGAAAGCTGCCGGGCTTCCGCCAGACTTCAGGCCGATGCATGGCCTTAGACACACTTACGCTTCCATGCTGGCCAGTTCCGGCAAGGTGGACATGTATACCCTTCAAAAACTCTTGACCCACAAAAGCCCGGTGATGACCCAGCGATATGCCCATTTACGGGATGATACGCTTAAGCGGGCTTCGAACCTGGCCGGGGACATCATTTCCAAAGCGGTTAAGGATTCTTTGAAATCTGTTGATCTGAGTAACAAAAGGAAAGGGGAATAGATGACTTCAGAAATTGCGTTACCCGTGGAGCGGATTACCGGCATGATTTATCTGATTCGGGAAATCAAGGTCATGTTAGACCGTGATTTGGCCGAGCTATACGGGGTTGAGACAAGCCAATTGAAAAGGGCCGTGAAAAGGAATATCGACAGGTTTCCCAATGATTTTATGTTCGAATTGACAAAAGACGAATTCGAAAACTTGAGATGCCAGATTGACGCCTCAAGTTGGGGTGGCACACGATACAGCCCCATGGCTTTTACAGAACAAGGCGTTGCCATGCTGTCCAGTGTTTTGACAAGCAACCGGGCAATCAAGGTCAACATCCAGATCATGAGGGCTTTTACCCAGCTTCGGCAAATGCTTTCAACCTATGATGACCTTAAGAAAAAAATGGAGGCCATGGAAAACAAATACGATGAAAATTTTCAGGTTGTTTTTGAGGCCATCAAACAGTTGATCGATACCGAACAGAAACCAAGGAAAAAGATCGGCTATTGACCGGTGATTAAAGTACCGGTGGATAGGGTAGCTCCCGAAAAGCCCGGATACCCTGCCGGGCCTTCCACCGATTTCTTAAAAGGGCGCTGAGGGGGCGAAGATGGAAACGAACAATGAAAAAGTCTCTTAACTTATTGATATCATTATTTGGTGATCCCAACGGGATTCGAACCCGTGTTACCGGCGTGAGAGGCTTCCACGAACCACCAAAAACATAATGGATTCAGTTATTTATGAAAAGTATTAGAAGCAAATAAGGCATCAGATGCAAGACGTTTTGTGTCCAAATTTGTGTCCACTAACAAGCAAATATTTTCCTTACGCTCAATTCAATGTATTGCAAGAATAACTGTTGACAATTATCATCGGATGATAATAATATATGCCCATGAATAACCATTCTCCTGAATATGGTCACGACCTCATTACTCTTTTTGATTTGGATGGTGAAGTTTTCATTATGGAGAATGGATATTGGGTGAAGTTTGAAGCCAGAAGGGTTGGTCCGACACCATCGACGCCCCATGGTGTTCGGTATTCTTTGACCCTGCATGACAAAAATAATTCACGGATTGTGGGCTTCGATAACGCACATGCGATCAAGGTTAAGGGCCACAAAAGGTACTCAGGTAGAAAAATCACTTGGGACCATAAACACCATATCGATAAGGTAACGCCATATGAATTTGAATCAGCCGGCCAACTCCTTGATGATTTTTGGAAAGCGGTAAATGAACATATTGGGGGATGAGACATTGAAAAAAAACATAATGAAAATTGGCGTGCTCTCCAGAGAAGAGTACCAAAAAAGGACCATCGCCATTGCAAAAGGCGAAATCAAACCCAAAGAGGACGATCCAAAGGTTTTTTTTGAATCCATGGAATCCATCGGGCAGGTTTTGAGCGGACAAAATCAGGAATTGTTAAGGATGATCAAAGACAAGCATCCGGTTTCTTTGACACAGCTTGAAATGTTATCCGGTCGGAAAAAATCAAATCTATCAAGAACGCTAAAAACCCTTTCTAATTACGGTATTGTGGATTTGGTTCGGGAAAAGGGTACTGTTCGGCCGGTTGTCAAAGCTACCGATTTCAGGGTTGAGTTAAGCTTATGAGACCATGGCGGGAATCTTTTCCCGAATTTGCCGATAACGGTTGCTCCGGGGTCTGACCAAATTAACATACTGATATCGCATAAGATTGATCAAAAAATAAGGCTGTAAAACTGCTTAGCGATGTATTTTGAACCCTAAAAATGGTACTTTAAGAAAAAATGCCGAGAGCGAACCGACATTACATACCTGGTTATGTTTGGCAAATTTTTCATCAGCCTTCGCCTGTGGCTGCGACTCGACAAGCAGATGCCATAAAAAAGAATTCTTGCTGAAATTTGCTCGAGATCGCAGGGAAATGTGACGCCCATGGATATACATTTATATTCTTAAGAAAAATTACAAACTAATTGAAGGGCGGTGAAGTGAACGATGATTTTAAATTCTGACTCCATTAAAGAAGTTGCAGATGTATTGAAAGCGCGGGGGGAAACCATCGCTGTGGCTGAATCAACCACAGGGGGTCTGATCTCAGCGCGATTACTGTCGATGCCGGGTGCCTCGGCTTATTTTTTGGGCGGCACTATCATTTATACGCGGGTGTCCCGCAAGATGTTTCTCGATGCCTCTGCGGAGAAACTGCACGGGGTGAAGCCATTAACCGATGAAATGGCCATGTTCTTTGCAATGGCGGTGAGAGAGAAACTCAGCTCCACCTGGGGGATTGCCGAATTGGGAATCGCCGGGCCCACCGGCTCTGCCTATGGATATGACGCGGGACATAGTGTGATCGCGGTTTCCGGTCCCATTGAAGCTACGGTAAGAATTAACACGGGTCACAATGACAGGGTGAGGAATATGGAAGAATTCACCGACGGTGCCTGCCGGCTTCTGAGAGATGTCCTGGTAAGCCGGGTTTCCAAAGCGCCCGGTGCACTGGGGTCGGACCAAGCTAATTGTATGATATAAAAATAGATATCATCATAAAATAGCCCAATTTTGTGGCAATAGTTTCGTTTTTAGTGCTAATAAAAGGGATATATGAAAATTTAGTGGCAAGAGTAAATCGTCATTTTATTCCAGGACATGTTTGGCATTTGACGCACCGCTGTCATAAAAGAGAGTTTCTTGATCAACGACAATTAAAATTCCCGTTTTCCAATATACCTAACGAACCTTTATCATTAAAAAAACTTGCAAATACAGTTTTTTCATATATTTTATAACCACCCTCTCGGAGGATAGGGCAACGCTGGGGAGCGACCCGAGCGCCGGATGGGGTGACTGAAGTATAAAGGCCGTTAAACATATGCGGCCTTTTGCTTTTCCTTTTTCGACTGCTCCAATCGGTAACTTGATAAGTTCAGTTCCAGCACTACGCTGTGATGAACGAGTCGATCGATAGCCGCTGCCGTGGTCATCGGATCCTTAAAAATCTGTTCCCATTTGGAGAACGGCAAATTGCTGGTAATCATAATGCTGCTCCGTTCATAACGGTCTGCCAAAAAGGTAAACAACACCTCCATCTCTTCTCGGCTTTGTTGAACGTAGCCGATATCATCGATAATGACAGCATCGAAACGAGACAGTTTTTTTAATAGCTTGGCAATCTTGAGATCTCTTTTGGCAAGCAGCAAATCTTGGACCAACTGGCTACAGGGGGGTAAACAGGACGCGCCGTCCTCTTTCAATGAGCTCATTACCGATGGCACATAAAATATGGGTTTTACCACTCCCTGGATTGCCAAAAGCCAGTATATTTTCTGAACGGTCCAAAAACGAGCCCTCGGTTAAAGCATTCAAATGGGTTGCCACCCTGGACGGCAAACGTTTCATGTCAAAGTTTTCAGCGGAGGTTCCGTTTTCAGGGGGAAGTGAGCTGTTTGCAGAACTGACGGACCATCCTGTCAGTGACCATTTCATGCATGATACATTTGAAGATGTGGGGTCTTTTTCTTGCCTTGAGGACGTTATTCCCACTGCCGACGAGATCATCGAGCGGATCAAAACAATCGATGAAGGCCCCTGGCGGCCGGTATTGGTCGTCGCCTCTGACGGGGCTCATGTACCGACGCGTGAAAAAGCCAAACGCGATGAGAAAAGAGGCAAAGGTCGTTGGCAGGAAGCCAAGGGGTTCAGGATTTATTGATTGGGCAAGGATCGAATTGTTCATTTGGCAAGCTGGCATCAGATCCAAAATGAAGATCAGTTTGGCAAGGATTTGGCCATAGTGGCGTCCCGGATACCGCAAGAGAGTCTTCGTATCGGATTATTGGGTGATGGAGCCGAATGGCTATGGAAACATATGATCGCATGCTTTCCAAAAGGACGGCAGATTCTGGACTATTACCATTGTGCAGAGCATATTCATAAAGTATCCCGGCTGCAATACGGGGAGCAATCGCCAAAAAGCCTTGAATGGGTGGAAAGCACAATGACCCGGCTTTATTATGCTGAAGTGGACAATGTGATATGGGGGCTTGACCGGATGAAGCCAAAACGGCGGGTGTCAAGATAGATGTCGCCTGAACCGATATTAAGCTGCTTTTTTAAAGGGGTGCACGTCGGTAGCTTTTTGCTTTTCAGGATTTAGCTGAACCTCGAGCACCGGGTTCCAATTGCGTGTTTGTCTCGACCA
>VMSV01000262.1 GCA_013791935.1 Desulfobacteraceae bacterium
ACAACAGGCCGTATTTATTTTGTTTTTCAGATTACGTTCCGGAAATTATATTAAATAATTTCCATGAAGTCTGTCTTATGATACAAAGAGGTGGGTACTTTTTACCCGGAGTTAAAAAAACTCCCCCCAACCCGGGTAAAAACTACCCACGGGATTGGAGCCAGTCCCTGCTTAAACCCATGGCCAATGGGCCCAATGGGTTTGGCATTGGTTTTGCTAATTACCTTAATATGCGGGCACCCTTTTTTACAACTATGAAAACAAACCTTTTTCTACTGAGAACCCAGGCATGGCTGTATATCGGGGCTTTTGCGGTTTTGCTTCCCATATTCGCCTATGTCACGGCCATGAATATCAACCGGCAAAGGGAAAACAGCGCCAGGATTCTCATGGAAAAAGGGACGGCCCTGATCCGCTCCTTTGAAGCAGGCACACGAATGGGTATGATGGGAAGGTTTGGCGCCGGTTTCAAGCTTCAGAGGCTCTTGTATGAAACCTCCCGGCTGCCGGATATTGAATACCTGATGGTGGTAAATTCAAAGGGTGAAATTCTTGCCCACGGAAATCCGGTCCTGATCGGCAGGAACCACGGCGGGGATCTGGATCTTAAAAAAATCACAACATCCGAGACTCTCCGCTGGCGCCTGGTTCCTTTGGAAAACGGGCAAAAGGCCTTTGAAGTGTATGGAAAATTCTCACCCGCCCCTCCACACCCCATGAATCGGCATGTACAAAGCCGCATGAACATGCACGATATGCTCAAATCCTTTCCGGCTGAGCCTGATATTCCCAAACCCGATATGATCATCTTCGTGGGGCTGGACATGAGTTCCGTGGATGCCGCTCAACTGGCGGATACGCAGCATATGATCCTTATGGGAACCATCCTTCTGTTGCTTGCTTTTTTAGGCATCAGCCTGATTTTACTCATGGTGAGATACCGTTCCACAAAAGAATCCCTGATGGAAGCCCGCGCCTCTTCCGATAGCCTGAGGCAGGAAATCGCCCGAAACCAGCGACTTGTCACCGTGGGCAGGCTGGCTGCTGGAATCGCGCATGAAATTCGAAATCCCTTAAGCTCCATCAAAGGGTTCGCCACCTATTTCAAACAGCGATACAGTGAAAACCAGGAAGATGCCAGGATATCAGGCATTATGATCCAGGAGGTGGAGCGTCTCAACACGGTGGTGAACCAGCTGCTGGAATTTGCCAGGCCGGTGAATATTCAAAAAAAGAAAACCTCGGTAAAGGCCTTGGTGGCGGATTCCCTTAAAATGATTGAAAACCAGGCCCTTGAAAAAAAGATCATCATAGAAACGGCCATGGAGGAGGATCTTAAAATCAGCATGGACCCCAACCGAATGAATCAGGTCCTGCTGAACCTCTACCTGAACGCTATTGAATCCATGGAAAACGGGGGGAGGCTGCGAATTCAGGCCTACGAATCTTTGACGGAAAACGGCTTTCATATTAAAGTTTCCGATACCGGCTGCGGGATCAAGGCCGAAGACCTGAACCATATCTTTGATCTCTACTACACCACCAAATCCTATGGAACAGGCATCGGCCTGGCCATTGTATCCAATATCATGGAAGCCCATCATGGCAAAATAACGGTTGAAAGCACGATCGGCCAAGGAAGCGCCTTTGATATCTTCCTGCCTGAAGATCCGGTTTAGGGATTCTGAGCCGGGCTTGGCCGTGGAAAATTCGACCAAACCTGAACGAGAAAGGGACATGAAAGAAAAAAGCTCCATTCTGGTCACTGATGATGACTTTGCCCACCGGGCCATGCTGAAAAGTCTGCTCACCCAATGGGGATATGAGGTGCTTGAAGCGGATGACGGGCAAAAAGCGGTTTCAGCTGTTGAGAACCGCCCTTTTGACCTGGTTTTAATGGATATCCGCATGCTGAAAACCTCGGGCATTGAAGCCCTGGAACAGATCCGGTCCTACAACCCGGCCATTCCCGTCATTCTCATGACCGCCTATTCCTCGGTGGAAACCGCTGTGGATGCGCTGAAAAAAGGGGCTTACGATTATCTCACCAAACCCCTGGATTTTGACATGTTGAAAATTGCCATGGAACGGGCCATGGATCACACCCGGTTGAAATCCGAAAACCGTCTTCTCAAGGAAAGCCTGGGGATTGCTTTTGACCGGCAGAACATCCTTGGTCACAGCCCGGCCATGACAGGGCTTCTGGAAACCGTAGCCCTGGTGGCGCCCTCGGAAGCCACGGTTCTGATTTCAGGGGAATCCGGCACCGGTAAAGAGTTGATTGCCGGAGCCATCCACTACAACAGCCCACGGAAAAACGGGCCGTTTGTTAAAATCAATTGTGCAGCCATTACGGAAACCCTTCTGGAATCCGAGCTTTTCGGTCATGAAAAAGGGGCTTTTACCAGTGCAGATCGAAGAAAGGAGGGCCGTTTTGTTCAGGCCGACCATGGCACCCTATTTCTGGATGAGGTAGGTGAAATGTCCATGACCATGCAAGCCAAACTCCTTCGAGTGCTTCAGGAACGTGAAATCACCCGGGTAGGGGGCGAAAAAGTCATCAAAGTCAATGTCCGGGTTATTGCTGCCTCCAATAAGAACCTGCCGGAAATGGTCAAAATCGGCCTGTTCCGTGAAGATCTGTATTATCGCCTGAATGTGGTCAGTCTGGATGTGCCGCCTTTAAGGGACCGCAAAGAGGATATTCCTATTCTTGCCCAACATTTTCTTGAAAAATTGACCTTGGAAAACCATAAATCCATCAAAGGATTCACCCCTGGAGCCATGGATTGTTTGGTAAAATACCCCTGGCCGGGAAATGTCCGGGAACTGATGAATACCCTGGAACGAAGCGTGGTGTTGTCCCTCTCAGAATATATTGATGAGCGGCATTTTTCCATGATTTTCCCTTCCAACGAAATGGAGTCCTCCACCAACAACGGCAAGGTTTCGGATGGCGATTCCCGGGGACCGTCCCCGGCAAACTCCCTGGAAAACATAGAGAAAGAAGCGATTCTGAAAATGATGGATTCGGTGAAGGACAATAAAAGCGAGGCAGCCAGAAGGCTTGGCATCACGCGAAAAACCCTTCATAAAAAATTGAAAAAATACAATCTTCCCCTTTGAGGACTGGATGAAAGGAGACTTTCAATGATTAAAATCAACGCCTATACTTTCCGAT